>JAUZPN010000080.1 GCA_030705885.1 Bacillota bacterium
AATTATATATTAGTTGGAGATGAAGGGTATGGATTTGTTTTTTGCTAGACAACCTATTTTTGATAAGAATAAAAATGTAACAGCTTATGAACTTCTATATAGAAATAATGGACATGAAAACATATATAATGGTATTGATGGCGATAAATCAACTCTGACAGTTATATCAAATTCAATTTATTCATTAGAATTAGAAACTATTTCTGATAATAAAAGAGTTTTTATTAATTTTACTGAAAATTTAATTAAAGAAGGTATAGCAACAATACTTCCTGCAAAAGATGTGGTTATTGAAATACTAGAAATTGTAGAACCAACAAAAGATGTCCTAGCTTCATGTAAAAAACTCAAGGATAATGGTTTTACTTTAGCTTTAGATGATTTTGTATTTGATGAGAAATTTACTGAATTAATTAAATTAGCAGATATTATAAAAGTAGATTTCAGGATTACTAAAGGTAAAGACAGGGAGAAAATATTTGAAACATTAAAAATAAATAAGAATATTATATTTTTAGCTGAAAAGGTTGAAACTTTAGAAGAGTATAAAGAAGCAGCAAACTTAGGATATAAATATTTTCAAGGATATTTTTTTAGTAAGCCTATTATAATTTCAGCAAAAGCTATACCAACAGATAAAGTTAATGCTGTTAAAATTCTTGAATTAACAACTAAAGAGGATATTGATTTTGAAAAAATTGAATTGCTAATATTAAAAGATGTAGGATTGACTTATAAAATAATGAAACTGATTAATTCATCACTATATTCTTTTGAAAATAAAATTAATTCAGTTAAATATGCTATTGCTTTATTAGGAGAAAAAGAAATAATAAAGTGGCTTCATGTAGTATTACTGAATAATTTAAATGGAGGCAATTATCGTGAAATGGTTAATATTTCATTGATGAGAGCTATATTTTGTGAAAATATATGCAATTTAACAGAAGATAAAAAAATGGTATCGTTTTCGTATGTTACTGGTTTATTTTCTGTTATGGATACAATATTAAATTGTTCTATGGAGGTTATAACAAAAGAAATATTTTTGCCATATGAAGTAAAAGCAGCATTAAATGGCTGGGAAGATAATATATTAAAGATGATTTTAGACCTTGTTGTTAATTATGAAAAAGGTGAGTGGAATGTTGTTATATATCTTTCTGATAAACTTAATATTGAATCAGGAATGATTGCAGATGCATATTATAATTCTGTAAAATGGATAAAAAAGGTAAAATATTAACTTTAAAATGAACTTATATTAACATATTTTGAGCTTTTTTAAAAAGTATTTTCCATAAATATATAGTAAACTATTTCTATCAAAAGGAAGGGAGTAGGATAAAAAATGGAAAAGCAAGAAAAAGCAATGGAGTATTTTCAAAATGGATGTAATTGTTCTCAAGCAGTAGTAATGCCATATGCAGAAGAACTTAATGTAAATGAAGGAATAATTCAAAAAATGGCAGTTGCATTTGGCGGAGGTATGAGTAAAGCAGGAAAAGTTTGTGGATGCCTTAGTGGAGCATTAATGGTAATTGGATTAAAATATGGTGAAGATTCTGCTAAAATTGTGGCAAATAGAATTAAATCCTATAATGAAGGTCAAAAATTTATGAAACAGTTCAATGAAACTTTTGGAGCTACTGATTGCCGTGAATTGATTAAGCTGGATTTAAACAAAAAAGAAGATATGGTACAAGCACAAGCTAAAGTATTTGGAAGCAGGTGCAAAAATATGGTTGGTAAGACAATAGAAATGCTTGAAGAACATTTTTTATGTAATGAAGAGTAAAGAAATTTAGGAATTGAAAGGAAGGTGCTTAGATGGTTGTCCCATATGATTTAACTGATGAAATGAAAGTTTGTAAAGTTAATTCAAACATACATGTGACTAGATATGTTGAAAATGCACCTTCTAAAATTCAAACAGATGTTAGAGAAAATTTACTTGTTATTGTTATGAGTGGAAGGAAAAAGGTGTTCTGTGGAGACTATGCTGCTGTAGTATCAAAGGGTGAATTTGGATTTTTTAAAAAAGGAAATTATATTATGAATCAAATATTAACAGATGATATTTATGAGAGTTTATTAATATTTATTTCAGATGAATATATGACAGAAGTACGAAATATGATTAAAACAGAAGTTGTATATGATATAGGTAGTAGAAAAGTTCCATATATACAAGGATGCATAGGGGAGAGCATGTATCATGAAGTCAAACAAATACTTCGATTGTTAAATGATGATAATCAAAACTATGAAGAGATTTTGAATTTAAAAATAAAAGAGTTATTATTATATTTACTCAATGGATCATCTTCAGAGCAGATATTGAATTTTATATATTCCTGTATTTATGAAGTAGATGATTTACGTCAATATATGGAACAAAATTATGAACTCTGTAAGGATATTTCAAGTATTGCAAATGATTTAAATATGAGTACAAGTACTTTTAAAAGAAAATTTGTATACACATATGGAGAAACACCAGGTAAGTGGATAACTCATAAAAAATTAGAAAAATCAATAAAATTACTTAATACAACTGATTATTTAATAACAGATATCTGTTTTTTGTGCGGCTTTGAATCAGTATCAACATTTAATGTACAGTTTAAAAAGAATTTTGGAATGACGCCAAGTCAGTTTTCGAAACAAGTTCGGAAGTAAATTGACTGTTATAAAGTTTTGCATAATAATTGCCTTTTCTTAATAGCTCATCATGAGTACCACTTTCAACTACATTTCCATTATCCATAACTAAAATTATATCTGATTCACGTATTGTCGAAAGCCTGTGAGCTATAACAAAGCTTGTTCTGCCTTCAATCATTTTCAAGAATGCTTTTTGTATACGGATTTCAGTCATTGTATCTATATTGCTTGTGGCTTCATCTAGAATAAGCATTGGAGGATTTACAAGCATTACTCTAGCAATTGTGAGAAGCTGCTTTTGTCCTTGAGACAAGTTTTCACCATCATCAGAAATAAGTGTACTATAGCCTTCTGAAAGATGCTTTATAAAACTGTGAGCATTTGCAGCTTTAGCAGCAGCAATAATTTCTTCATCTGTTGCTTCAGGTTTACCATAGGCTATATTATCACTAATTGTACCAGCAAAAAGCCATGTATCTTGAAGTACCATACCAAAATTGGAACACAGGCTGTCGCGGCGGATATCTTTTATATCAACACCATCAATACTTATTGAACCACTATTGACATCATAAAATTTCATAAGCAGATTTACGATAGTGGTTTTTCCTGCACCTGTTCTGCCTACTATTGCAATCCTGCTTCCAGGCTTTATATTAATGTTGAAATTATTAATAAGCGGGTTATCAGAATCATAAGAAAAATTAACATTTTTAAAGTTTATATAACCATTAGTATTCTTAATAGTGACAGCATCGTTGTTATCCTCTTTTTCAGGAGTCATATCAAGAATGTTAAATATACGTTGTGCTGATGCAGCTGCAGACTGAATTTGTGTAAATACTGCAGTTAAATCATTAAAAGGCTTTGCAAACAGGTTTGAGTATATAAGAAAACTTGATATATCTCCAACTGTTATTTTACCTGAAATAGCTAAAATACTTCCAACTACACCTATTATAGAATAGGTAATATTGTTTACAAAACGTGTTGAAGGTCCAGACAGTGAACCATAAAATTGTGATTTTACACCTGATTCATATAATACATTATTTAATTTTTCAAAATTTTCATAAGTATTCTTTTCATAATTAAATGCTTTTACAACTCTCTGACCGCCGATTATTTCTTCTGTATAGCCATTTAAATTACCTAGGATTTTTGCCTGAGATTTAAACATCTGCTGTGAACGGTTAGTAATAAAACGTGATATAAAAAATGAAGCAGGTGCAGAAAGAATTACAACCAAAGTCATAATAGGACTTATATATAACATAAAGCCTATTGCTCCTAAAATTGTGGCAATACCTGTAAGCAGAGTTGATATTCCTTGCAGCATTCCATCAGAAATTGCATCTATATCATTTATAAAACGGCTTATTGTATCACCATGAGGAGTATTGTCAAAAAATTTAAGAGGCAGTGTATTAATTTTATCAAAAAGTTCGCAGCGCATATCATTTACAGTTTTATATGATAAACAATTTGTCAAGTAAGTTAGAATCCATACAAAAATATTCCCTGCAATATAAACTAATCCTAAAGTAATTAAGATTTTCAATACTGCATTGAAATCTACTTTATTTTTTCCTATCATATGGTCAATAGCTATCCCAATAAGCAGTGGACCTGTTAAACTTGATATAACACTAAAAATGGCTGCAATAATTGACCAGAAATAATAATGTTTATATTTTTTAGTGTATTTTAAAATCCTTATCAAAGTATTTTTTTTCATGAAAAGGCCTCCTCACTTGATAGCTGTGACAGACATATATCCTTATAAATTTTACAGCTTTCCATAAGTTCATTATGTGTACCTATACCTGCAATATGTCCATCATCAAGAACTATAATTTTATCAGCATGTTTGATAGTATTCACTCTTTGAGAAACAATGAGTACAGTCATATTAGTACTGCATTGTTTAATTGCTTTTCTTAATGATGCATCTGTAGCAAAATCCAGTGCACTTGAAGAATCATCAAGTATCAAAATATCAGGTTTTGATATAACAGCACGTGCTATTGTTAAACGCTGCTTTTGACCTCCTGAAAAATTAAGTCCTCCACGTGATACCTGAGTATTATATCCATTAGGGAGTTTAGAAATAAATTCATCAGCTTGTGCAATTTTTGCTGCTTCTTTAATATCATTATCACTATCATCTTGTTTTCCCCAACATATGTTTTCAGCTATAGTTCCTGTGAAAAGGAGAGCTTTCTGCGGCACAATTCCGATTTTTTCTCGCAATTTATGAATATCATAATCCTTAATATTTATCCCATCAACCAATATACTGCCTTTTGTAACATCATAAAATCTAGGAATAAGATTTACAAATGTAGATTTTCCTGAACCGGTACTTCCAAGAAGCCCAATGGTTTCACCTTTGCCAATGATTATTGAAATATCATTAAGAACTGTATCTAAAGTAGTACTATATCCAAATGAAACATTTTTAAATTCAATTTTTGGTGCAGTTGAATCAATTATATTTTCTATACATTTTGAATTATCAGCTATTGATGGAACAACTTCTAGTACTTCATTTATACGAGCAGCAGAAGCAGATGCTTTGGTAAATATAATAACAAGGTTTGATACTACTATTAATGATAGCAGTATCTGAGAAATATAATTTACAAATGCAATAATTACACCATGAGAAATTCTGCCTGAATTGATATGGAAACCTGCAGACCATAAAATAACAATGATGGCAGCATTCATTACAAATGTAGTCATAGGATTAAGCAGTGCAGATATTTTACCAACATGAACAGCAGTATCTGTTAAATCATCATTAGCTGTATAAAAACGCTGCTTTTCATTTTTTATTTTAGAAAATGCACGTATTACTCTGACTCCAGAAAGATTTTCACGTAATAATGATGCAATTTTGTCAAGTTTCTGCTGATATTTGCGATATAATGGAGATGATTTATTTATAACAAAATATAAAATTAATCCAAAAACAGGTGTTGAAGCTAGTAGAATAAGTGACAGCTTGAAATCCATTATCATAGCCATGATAATAGCACCAATGCATATAAATGGTGCACGTATAACAAGCCTTATTAGCATAGCAACTGCAAGCTGGAGTTGGTTTACATCATTTGTAATCCTATTTGTTAAAGAAGATGTGCCAAGTTTATCTATATCAGCATAAGACAAAGAGGATATATGCTTGAAAATATTATTTCTAAGTGTTGTTCCAAAGCCTTGAGAAACTCGTGCTGCATAATACTGGCATGTCATTGAACTGCAAAAGCCTAGTGTTGCCATTAACAACATAAGTCCACCCATCTTTAATACATAAGGAGCATTCTGAGCATCAACTCCATTATTTATAATAAGTGCTGTAATCGTAGGCAGCAGCAATTCTAATATAGCTTCTATAAGTTTACAAACTGGACCAATTATACATTCTTTTTTATATGGTTTTAAAAAAACTATAAGATTCAACAAATTACTCATCTCCCATCGATAACCCTAGTGCATTAACCCTATTGATAAATTTCTTATTTTCATATAAGATTATAGCATACAAAAATCCATATTAAAAATATCTATATCATATACATAACATATGAATTTCATATATCATAGGAGGCATTTATGGATATAAGACAGTTAAAATATTTTTATACAATTGCAGAAGAAGGTCAAATAACTTTAGCAGCTAAAAAATTGAATATGGCACAGCCTCCATTAAGTCAACAACTTAAGCTGTTGGAAGATGAGCTTGGAGTAAAACTTTTTGAACGAGGTGCAAGGCAGGTTAAGCTTACAAGTGAAGGCAAAATTTTAATGAACAGAGCACACCAAATTTTAGAATTATCCAATTCTGTTGTAAAAGAAATCAATGATTTCAGCAAAGGATTAAAAGGAACACTATCTATAGGAACAGTTTCCTCTTCAGGTGCAGTACTTTTAAATGAAAGAATGTCAGAATTTCATAAAGATCATTCTGATATTATATTTGAAATATATGAAGGTAATACTTTTAAATTAATTGACTTGTTAAATAAAGGTATCATAGAAGTTGGAATTGTCAGAACTCCATTTAATGCATTAAACTTTGAATGTAAATATGTAAAACCTGAGCCAATGATAGCTGCAGTACCAAAAGAATTCAATTGGAATTCAGAAAAAGCAGATATATCAATAAATGAACTTAAAAATAAACAATTAATTATTTACAGAAGATTTGAGCAGCTGATTTATGAAACTTGTATTGAAAATGGTTTTGAACCATTAGTGTTTTGCAAAAATGATGATGCACGAACTACTCTTTTATGGGCAAATGCTGGACTTGGAATTGCTATTGTACCTAAATCTGTATTTGAGCTTGCTGCTAACAATAATCTTTCTTATAAAGAGATAAAAAGTGAAAAGCTCATAACTAAAATAGCTGCAATATGGGTAAAAGACAGATATATTTCTCCAATTGCAATAAAGTTTATAGAAAGTTTTTAAAAATTTATTTTTCCAAGTTTATTTTTTGTTTATATTTAGTTTATAAAAATTCTAGAGATTAAATTTATAATTAAGTAAGACAAAAGCAAAATGATAAGGAGAAATATTATGGAAAATGTTTTAGAAGTTAAAGATGTTCATAAACATCTGGGCAAAAGGGAGATAATTAAAGGCATAAGTTTTAATGTTAAAGAAGGTGAAATTTTTGGATTTTTAGGTCCTAATGGTGCAGGGAAAACTACCACAATAAGAATGCTTGTAGGTATGATTAAGCCTAATAATGGAAGCATATCAATTATGGGACATGATATTAATAAAGATAAAGTTAATGCACTGAAACATATAGGTGCTGTAGTTGAAAATCCAGAAATGTATACATATCTTTCTGGAATGGACAACCTTAAATTAGTTGCAAGTCTAAGAAATATTCCTAAAAAAGATTTAGAAGATGTAATAGAGATGGTGAATTTAAAAGATAGAATAAATGATAAAGTAAAAAAATACTCATTAGGTATGAAGCAGAGATTAGGACTTGCATCAGCTTTAATTGGAAAGCCAAGTTTACTTATATTAGACGAACCTACTAATGGACTTGACCCAACAGGAATTTTAGATTTCAGAGAAATAGTTAAAAAAGCAGCAAGAGAGAGAAATACTGCAGTATTAATTTCATCTCATATATTAAGTGAAGTTCAACATTTATGCGATACTGTAGCCTTTATTAATAAAGGAACTATACAATCTATAGAAAGTATAAAAGATGGTACAGTTAATAATAAAACTGATACTGTAGTATTGGTAATAAGAGAATCAGAAAAGTGCAGTGAGATACTTAAAACTATGGAGTATATTTATGATTTTACTAGCGAAAATAATGTATTTACTCTAAATGTAAAGGCTGATTCAACACCAGAAATAGTATTTAACCTTGCAAAAAATAATATAGCTGTAAGAGAAATATATAAAAAGAACAGCGATTTAGAAGAAAGATACATGGAACTGGTAGAAGGAGGAGTAAGATCATGATAAAATTAATAGGCCTTGAAATTAGTAAACTGCTTCATAGAAAGAAAACATATGTAGTTATTGGTGCTTTTGTGGCACTTATGATATTACTGAGCTACTCTTGCTATAGAGAAGAGAAAAATATGAAAAAAATGATGTCTCCAGAAAATCAAATAAGCAATATGCAGGAATCTATAAATTATAGAAAGAAAGATATTGAAAGAATGAAAAAGGATATAGATAATGCAAAGACTGATGATGACAAGACTAAAATTAATAATAATATTAACTCAGCGCAGACTGATATAACTGAAATGGAAAATAATATTGAACAGTTAAAGAGTGATAGTAATAAAAACATATCATGGAAAGAAACTTTGCAAAAACAAATAGATTCAGAAGAGAAGTCATTAGATGATATTACAGATAGTTCGAGTATAAATTATGTAAAACAGCAGATAGAAAATGATAAGTATATGCTGAAGAACAATATAAAGCCTGTACCAGAATATACATTTAATGCTTTTAATTTTATAACTAAGGCAATGGAAGCATTAGGAACTATATTTCTTGCTGTGGGAATAGCCGTATTTGTCAGCGATATGATATCTGGTGAATGTACTCCTCCTACATTAAAGTTATTACTGACACAGCCTGTATCAAGGGGAAAGGTAGTTTTTTCAAAATATATTTCATCCATACTATCATCAATTATATTTATTGCAGTCATAGAACTTATATTTTTTATAATAATAGGATTAATATTTGGATTTGGTGATGCTAATTATCCTATACTCATAGGAACAAAATATAAATTTGATATGTCGCAGCTGGTTAATAATGCTCATCCTTTAGTACCTATTGGTGGAACAGGTGTATATGTAGCTGCTTGGAAGTTCATGGCTGAGCTAATTGCTTTGCAGTCAGTATTTATAATAGCATGCACTTCTTTTACATTTTTAATTTCAACTATTTTTAGAAGCAGCATGGTATCTATGGGAACAGGGGTTGTAATAATAATAGTATCTTCAATTGTTCTTCAAATTATGAGAACCAGCAGAATAATACCATTTATATTTCTTGCTTATGGTGATGTAGGTTCAGTATTAAACAGCAAAATAGTCATGAATTTTAATAATCCAAATTTTACAGTCAGCTTTTTCTTAATAGTTATGTCAGTTTGGACATTGATATGCTACACAGTATCACATATTTTATTTGTTAAAAGGGATATATTAATTTAATATTTACAGGCTTTTTATATTATGTTATACTATGTATATATTAAAAAAAGGAGTTGGGTTATATGTTGAGTGTTTCTGTAATGGTGATTTTCAACTAAATAGTTGAGAAAGGTTATCTTTAAAGACATAGATTATATGTATGTTTTTTAGTGTACCCTTTTGAAAACGCATAGGTGTGCGTTTTTGGTTATGCCTTACAGAATACTTCATCTAATAACCATTGAGATATAAAAGTGTCAATTTTGTTGACATTTAAGCTGTTGTAATTTTTTGCTTTGGTTTTGAGAGTGTAAGAGGTTTATCCGATTACACTCTTTTTATATTTCTATAGTTTTATGTTCATTAAAAAATAATGCATAGGAGTATTCTGTACATTTTTAGTATATTATATTCTAATCATAAAAGGCAGCTATTCTTTGTGAGATTTAAATTATTTTTAGGAGGTTTTTTAATGAAAATAAATACTATTAGTGCACTTGAATTTAATATTATCCTAAACAAAATATCTGAACTTGCTCTTACACAAAAATCCAAAGATACAATACTTTCAATGAGTCCATCTTTAAATGAAACACAATGCAGAACTAGAATGTGTGAAACAACAGAAGCTCGTAAAATATTGGAATACTTTGGTACACCTCCGCTTGCATCAATGAGTGAACTAGATAAAATTTTAGATTTAATTGAAATAGGCTCTATGCTGATGCCTGAACAATTAAATGCAATATCCAGTTTTATATCATCAAGCAGGCGTTTGAAAAATTATCTAAAGAAAGCAGAGTCACTTGATATAGATCTTGCGTTTTATGGACGATCTATTGATACACTTGATATAATATTTGAAAAAATTGATAGTTCTATAAGAAATGATGCTGTTGATGATAAAGCTTCTTCTACTTTATATGACCTGCGTAGAAAAATAGAAAATAATAATACTGCTATTAAAGTAAAACTTGAAAGTATACTTCATAATAATAAAAACTATTTTGCAGATGGATATGTAACAACCAAAAATGGAAGATATGTATTACCAGTAAAAAAAGAATATAAAAATCAAGTTAGTGGAACTGTAGTTGACATTTCTAGAACTGGGGGAACATATTTTATTGAACCTGCTTCTATTAGAAAACTGCATGAAGAATTAGAAATTTTACAAATAAGTGAAGAAAATGAGATTAGAAAAATATTGTATACCCTTACAGCACTTATTGGTGAACATACTAATGAATTAAAAATAAATAAGGACTGTATGGAAACACTAGATTTTGTATTTGCAAAGGCTAAATTTTCTATGGAGATTAATGCAATCCCTGTACCACTTACCACTGAAAGAAAAATTATTATTAAGCAAGGACATCATCCATTATTAGATAAAAAAACATGTGTACCAATTGATTTTGAAATTGGAGGGACTGTTAATGGTATTGTTATAACAGGACCAAACACAGGTGGAAAAACTGTTGCCCTTAAAACAGTGGGATTACTTTCAATTATGGCACAGTGCGGACTTCATGTTCCTGTTTTGGAGGGTAGCATATTTTGCTTAAATAATAATATTTTATGTGATATTGGTGATGGTCAAAGTATAACTGAAAATCTTTCAACTTTTTCATCTCATATTACAAATATTATTGATATTTTAAAAAATACTACAGATGAAAGTCTTGTTTTACTTGATGAGTTAGGCTCAGGTACAGATCCTGCGGAAGGAATGGGGCTTGCAATTGCAATTTTAGAAGAATTAAGAAAAAGAAACTGCCTTTTTATTGCAACGACACATTATCCTGAATTAAAAGATTTTGCGAAAAATACAGATGGAATTATTAATGCAAGAATGGAATTTGATAGGGAGAATCTTAAACCTTTATATAAGCTGCAAATTGGTGAAGCTGGAGAAAGCTGTGCATTATACATTGCCAAAAGGTTAGGGTTTCCTGAGTATTTGTTAAAACGTGCCCAAAGTGAAGCTTATGGTGACAGAAATATTACTGAAAATAATATTTCAGAAATATTGTTTTCAGATGAAATTTCAGATAATTATATAGTTAATACAGATAAAATTGAAAAGGAGATTTGTAAAAAAACTTCATCTGCCCATAGTCAAAGTTTCAATATAGGTGATAGTGTAATAGTTCTTCCACAAAAATCAATTGGAATAGTTTATAAACCAGCAAATGAAAAAGGTGAATTAAGGGTGCAGATTAAAGGAAAAAAGCAGGTTATTAACCATAAGAGAATAAAACTATTAATATCTGCAAGTGAATTATATCCCGATGATTATGATTTTTCAATAATTTTTGATTCAGTTGAAATTAGAAAAGCAAGACATCAAATGGATAGAAAACATTGTCCTGATTTAAAAATAGAATACAAAGAAGAAAAATAAAATATAATACAATTGGTCACAAAGCTTGTAAATTTTTAATGAGGTAAATGACGTAAAAATAATATAAATCCTGCTAATAAAATAAAAGCTATAATAAGATATGTAGTGTTTCCAAAAAAGACTACTTGTATAAATAAATAATCGCCAAATGATATTAATAATACTGCTATAATAGCATTCCTAAGTATAATAAACCAAGTTAATCCATTTTCAATACTATTATAATGTTTTATTTGTTCAATTAAATCTATCGCTAAATTTTTAAATGATATTTTTTTATCTGAAATTTCGTATAAAGTATTTTTAATGATTTCATTATTACAAGACATTAATTTATCATGAATATATTTATTTTTTAAGGCTGCTTTATCAACTTCAGAAAAATAATATTTAACTTCATTAATGAAATCATTTTTGGTATAAAAGCAATAATCATTTAAATTATTTGAAAACCAAAGTATATAATTATATAAAGTCTCTTTTGTACCTTTTACTTGGATGTATAAGAAAATTGTTTTAAAATCATAAGAATAAGGAATTAGAAATGCTAACATGATTCTTTCAAAGATATTTTTTTCAATTTCAAAAGTGAAATTAGTTTTAATATATTCACAAGCAATAATATATTGATTTTGAGGTAGTAATGAAAGCTGTTCTTTAATGTCATTTATATGTTCTTTATATGTATCTTTTGATAATAAAATAAGCACAGACACTAAATTTTCAGTATAAGCACTTAAGTGATTATACTGATTTTTTATTGCTATTAAATCATCTTTTCTCATAAAGCCAATATCATTTTCATTTATTTCATTATAGGTTTCCAATTATCTCACCTCATATTTTTGCAGCAGTTATTTCAATTCCTTATTAACAATAAAATTATTTAGTATTTTAATAAAAAACCTTCCTAAAAATGATATTATATAAATAGTTACAAAAACATCAAGAATAAGGATAAATTTTTATATTAATACTATATCATGAAATTATAAAAATGAAAATGATTATATAAATTACATTAAGTAATAAGTAAGAAATTAGTTTTATATAAAGAAAAGGTGGTAGTTATAAAATTATGATGAATGATATTTTATAGACCGCTGCTATATTGCTATGCCTTGTAAAGTTAGTTCATTTATAAATCTATATATTTCAATCCAGTCATAAATTCGTACAATATTCTCATTTAACGGTTTCCTATTATAGTTTGTATCTACAAGAAGAACTTTAAAACCTGCATTTGAAAGCTGAAGTGCATTATCATAACTATCTTCAATAAATATGCTGCAGTTTAGTTCCTTTGCTTTAGAAGATTTATCACAATTACCTAAAACAAATACATTATTATAAGGCAGTTTATGCTTTTTTAGATATGCATGAGTAGTTAATGTAAGGCTTTTATCTCTTGCTGTTACAAAATATATATTATGAAGAATACTAAGTTTTTTTATTACCCATTTAGCATCTTTTCTAAGCTTTTGTTCTGAATGAAGTTTAAATTTATATTTTTCATAAAATTCTTTATAATCCTTATCCTTAACACCTAATACCTTGTGTATAGAATAATCTGTTGCTTGTTCTTTAGTAACATTAGTATTAAAGTATTTATTACAAGGATCAAGCCAGTAATAAGCATCTGTTATTGTTCCATCAATATCAATACAAATATTTAAGTTTTTCATTAATTTTCACCTCATATCCATGATATCATTCACAAGTTAAGAACTAATTAAATTTACATTAAGTATATTTTTCATCGACATATTTAGTTCAAATTAATTTATAAATTGCATTTTACAAAAGTCTATGCTATACTAAACCATGTTATATTGAATATTGAATGACAGTTCGAAATCCATCCTGTCTATAAACAAAACTAGGACCAAACTACTTTTATGGGTAGTTTTTTGTTTGTGGGGCAGTTATGCCCTTTTTTTTATATTCTTTTTTGTGAGAGGTGAATATTATAATGAAAAAAATAGGATTAACTACTACTGTGCCGATAGAGGTTTTATTAGCAGCAGGATATAAACCTGTAGATTTAAACAATATTTTTATTGCTTCTAGTGATTATTTTAAATATATTGATATGGCAGAGAGAGATGGATTTCCTAAAAGT
>JAUZPN010000081.1 GCA_030705885.1 Bacillota bacterium
TACAAAAGGGTCAAAAGGTGGATTTAACTAAAACAAATCCAGGATTAAAGAAAGTTATTGTTGGATTAGGCTGGGATGTAAACAAATATGATGGAGGTCATGATTTTGATTTAGATGCAGCTGCATTTTGTCTTGCAGAAAATGGAAAAGTAACAGCTGATACAGACTTCGTATTTTACAATAATTCTAAACATCCATCTCAATCAGTTATTCATTTAGGTGATAATCTAACAGGAGCTGGAGATGGTGATGATGAACAAATAAAAATTGATCTTGCTGCAGTACCAGAAAACATACATAAGATAGATTTTACTGTTACTATTCATGATGCAGAAGCAAGAAAACAAAATTTTGGTCAGGTTTCAAATGCATATATAAGGATTGTTAACGAAGAATCTGGAGAAGAATTGATAAGATATGATCTTGGAGAGGATTTCAGTATAGAGACTGCTGTAATAGTAAGTGAACTTTATAGAAATGGAAATGAATGGAAATTTAATGCTATTGGCAGCGGATTTCAAGGAGGACTTGCTGCACTTTGCAGTAATTTTGGAATAAATATATAAAAGATAAATTGACTTGAATTTTTACAAATTATGAAAAAATAATTCGTTATGATTTTAAACAAGGATATTATAAATCCTTGTTTATTAATTTACAAATATTTGAGGAAAGAAGTGGTATTAATGGCAATAAGTTTACAAAAAGGTCAAAAGGTTGATTTAACAAAAGGTCATGCAAATTTAGCTAAAGTTTGTGTAGGACTTGGATGGGATACAAATAAATATGATGGTTCATATGATTTTGACTTAGATGCAGCAGCATTTTTAACAGGTGAAAATGGCAAAGTAATAAATGATACTGATTTCGTATTTTATAATAATTTAAAGCATAGCTCAGGAGCTGTTGAGCATATGGGTGATAATCTTACAGGAGATGGAGATGGAGATGATGAGCAGATAAAAATAAATCTGCCTTTGATTCCAGCAAATATCAGTAAGATAGCTTTTACAGTTACAATTCATGAAGCTGATGTAAGAAAACAAAACTTTGGTCAGGTTTCTAATGCATATATAAGAATATTTAATGAAGATGCTGGCGAAGAGCTTATTAGATATGACTTAGGTGAAGAGTTTAGTGTTGAAACTGCTGTTGTTGTAGGTGAACTTTATAGATATGGAGCTGAATGGAAATTTAATGCTATAGGAAGCGGCTTTAGTGGTGGATTAAGAGCATTATGTTTGAATTTTGGTGTTAATGTTTAATAATTTAAGAAAGAATTGAGGATAATAAATATGGGTGTTAATTTACAAAAAGGTCAAAGAGTAGATCTTACTAAAAAAGGAGATACTTTATCTAAAATTGTAGTTGGACTTGGATGGGATCCAGTTAAGCAGGCTGGCGGATTATTAGGTGGATTATTTGGAAGCAAACTCCCAGATATAGATTGTGATGCTTCTGCTTTACTGCTTGATGAAAATGGAAAACTTAAGGATAAGAACTATGTTGTATTTTACAATCACAAAAAGAGTGATTGTGGAAGTGTATGGTCATCAGGAGATAATTTAACTGGAGGCGGAGCTGGTGATGATGAACAGATATTTGTTGAATTATCAAAAGTGCCTGCTCAAGTTAATAAAATAGTATTTACTGTTACAATATATGATTGTATAAAAAGAAAGCAGCAGTTTGGAATGATTCAAAATGCTTATATAAGAGTATTTAATCCTGCTGGCAATGAAGAGCTTATTAAGTATAATCTTTCTGATAATTACGCAGGAAAGACAGGTCTTATAGTTGGAGAGATATATAGATATAACGGCGGATGGAAATTTGCAGCTATTGGTGAAGGAACAAATGATACTAGTATAGCAGATGTTTGGAACAGATATATGTAGTATATTTTATTTACAATGGAGGTAATTGGTAATGTTTGATGGAATGCCAGTAAGACGTCTTCCAGTATATTTATTGCTTGACGTTTCAGGATCTATGACAGGTGAGCCTATTGAGGCTTTAAGACAAGGAGTTAAGAATTTAATTGCTGAATTAAATGGTGAACCAGATGCAATAGAGAGAGTATGGCTCAGTATAATAACTTTTGGAGGTTCTGAAGCTAAAGTGGCTGTACCATTAACTCCATTAGGTCAATTTTTGGAGCCTAAATTTGAAGCAGATGGATGGACACCACTTGGTGGTGCATTAAAGTTATTAATACAAAGTATAGATAATGATTTAAAGAAATCAACACCAACTCAAAAGGGAGATTATAAGCCGCTTGTATTTATAATGACAGATGGCGAACCAAATGATGATTGGGAAAAATGTGCAGCAGACCTAAAGAATAAGAGACCTGCAAACATTATTGCAGTTGGATGCGGACCTGATGTGAATACTGCAGTTTTAAAGAAAATAACTGAAATAGTTCTTTTAATGAAAAGTTATACTAATAAGGATTTCAGTCAGTTCTTTAAGTGGGTTTCAGGTTCTATAGTGCAGGCAAGTGTAGCTGTTGGTGCTCAAACAGCAGGTGGTGCAGACCATCCTGTTCAGCTCCAGAAGGTTCCAGATCAAATTGTAATTGTTCCATAAAATTATACTATGTATTTTCCTTGTCACATTTAGTGGAACTTTGTGACCGAGGATAGTATAGTTGTTCATAATGTGTAGTATAATTTACAATTTTATCAGACCTCATTTAGTAAATTTATCATGTTAATTATACTTTGTTCGTGCACATTTAGTTCCGCTTAATTTATAAATGATAGCGGAGAGAAGCTTCTTTTATAAATTAAGTGAAACTTTGTGACCGAACATAGTATATAACGATATGAAAACTAAATGAGGTTTTTTTCTTAAAGGAGATAAAAAGATGAATTCTTTTAAAAAAAGAGATATAATTGAGGTAAGTTCAGAATTACTTAAAGAATACAGCAGTTTAAGAAAAGATGAGATTAACAATTTAATAAAATGCAGAAGCATAGTTGATAAGCTTAAATTTAATCCTGAACAGGGCGAATATAAATATGGACAGCTTATAGAGATTAAGCATACGAATAAAAATACAGAGATATATTATACTTTGGATGGAACTGAACCTACATATAAATCAACAAAATATACTGTACCTATTGTACTCACAAAGAATTTAAAAATTAATGCCAGAGCATATAATGAAAAGGGTGAGTCTACAATTGCAATTACAGGAGATTTTAAGCTGAAATCAGCACAATGGTTAAATCTTGAGCCAGAAGAAACAGAGGATTTAGTGGATCATAAAATAATTGATTTTGAGCAAATAAATGGAAAATGGTCATTTTTAGGCGGCAGTATTAGGGGTAAAATGCATGCTCATAGAGGCATGTGGAGAGAAGATGCTTTTAAATGGCTGAGCACTGATAAATTTTATTTTATGGCTGTATCAGATGGTGCGGGTTCATGCAGGCTTTCACGAGTTGGCTCAAATTTAGCATGCAAAACTGCAGTTGAAAGTCTTGAAAAGGAATTTGAAGGTTTTGTATTTACAGAAACAGAAGCAAATATGCCAGTTCAAGAGGATTTGCTTTCTATAGTTTCTAAATTGAAATCAGCTGCTCAGGAAGCAATTAATAAAGTTAAAATGGAAGCAATAAATAGAAATGTTGATATTAAAGATCTATCAAGTACACTGCTTTTGGTATTATGTACAGAATGGAATAACTATTCATTAGCTGCCGGTTTGCAGGTTGGTGATGGAGTTATTGCAGTATGGGAAGGTAAAGATGATGAAAAACCGACTATATTAGGTGTGGCAGATCATGGTGAAAGAAGTGGTGAAACAATGTTTTTAACAACAAAAGATGTTGAGAATACCTTAGGAGGCAGAGTAAGATTTACAATTAAAAAGAATCTTAAAGATATAGCATTAATGACTGATGGAATAGGTGATGATTTCTTCCCAGAAGAAGAAAGAATTTATGATTTTTTTAAGGATATAGATGAAAAGGTTCTTAATGAAAAAGATCCTAAAGATAAACTTTCAGAGTGGATCAGCTATAATAAAATTGATTCCTATGATGATAGAACTGTGGTAATTCTTCATAGGAGGTCATAGTGATGGGAATATTAAAGGCTAAACTGAGAGATGGAACTGTTCTTGAATATTTAGAGGATCCAATTGGCGAAGGCGGCGAAAAAATAGTACATTTTACAGCTGATAAAAAATATGTAGTTGCATTTTATAAGGATTCAAAGGATGCAAATGATCCTGAAAGGTATGACAGGCTTTTGTCCATACTAACAAAATATAATCCAATAACTGATCCTAAAAGTGGTGCATATTATAAGGATTTATTCTGCTGGCCGCAGGATATTGTTGAACAGCCTATCCTTGGTGTAGTTTCACCAGTGTATTCAAGTAATTTCTTTTTCAAACATAATAATAAAGAGAAAAGTGGTAAATGGTTTATTAAAAGAAGTTTGAGAAATAGTCTGCCTAAGGAAGAGAGAGGGAATTGGCTTAATTATCTTCAAATTTCTATACTTTTATCTAGAGCTGTATCTAGAATGCATAATGCTGGACTTGCACATTCAGATTTATCATGTAATAATGTTTTAATAGATCCATCTCATTCTAAATGCAGTATAATTGATATTGATTCTTTAGTAGTACCTGGTATGCATCCGCCTAAAGTTATTGGGACAAGAGGATATATTGCACCTGAGGTTTTAGCAGGATCAGTACTGCCTTCTATTAGAACAGATCTTTATGCTTTAGCTGTTTTAATATACCAATATTTCTTTATGAGACATCCTCTTGAAGGACCAAAGGTTTATTCTACAGTATCTGCTGAAGAAGATGAGATGCTTTCTATGGGAAAAGAAGCTACTTTTATTGAACATTCAATAGATAAGTCAAATAGCTTTTCTTATATATGTAATGCATGTGGACAAAGTTTTTCTAATGAACAATATGCTATGTTAAAAGGAAAGTGTAATTGTGGAAATAAACTTACACCATATGAACTGCCATTGCCATATACAAGTTTTGGAACGTATATTGAGGAATTATTTAGAAAGTCATTTGAGACAGCATTAAAGGACCCAGATTTAAGACCTACTGCAACAGAGTGGGAAACAGGGCTTGTTAAAACTACTGATTTAATTCTGCCATGTTCAAACCCAAATTGTGAAGGAAAATGGTTTGTTCATTTAGAGGGTAAAAGATCAATATGTCCATTTTGTAAAACTGCTTATAATGATAGTGTGCCTGTGTTGAGATTTTTTGCTGAAAAAAGAAGAGGTCAGTACTTTAATGAGAACCATAGGCTTGTTGCATGGAATGGAGTCAGATTGTATAAGTGGCATATTTTCGATAATATATGGCCTGGAATTGGAGCAGATAAAACTCAGCAAGGATATATCACTAAGAATGGAGATAGGTGGTACTTAACTAATGCATCATCAGGCACAATGAAAATTATTAATCAAGATAAATTAATATATCCAGGACAGTATTTTGAACTACAAAATGGAATGCAGATTTTACTTTCTACTGAAGCTAGGGGAAGGGTTGCATTAGTAGAGATACTAAATTAATTGGAACTTTGTAACCAAGAATAGTATAAGTGTGTCCGAGGATAGTATGAATGATAGGAGCTGTTTGCTTATGGATAATAAAGGCCTGCAGTCTATATTAATGAATAGCAGTAATAATATTAGTTTGAAGTTTGGTGAGTATCAAGGTCCTTTAATTATTGACAGACCAGTTACTATTGATGGGGGCAGCAGTACTTTGTGGAGTCAGAAGGGTTCTGCAATTGTTATAAAGAGCATTGGTGTAAAGCTAAAAAATTTAAAAATAACAGTGCCTTCAAATAGCTCAAACGATAATATATCAATAGAAGTAAAAAAAGGTATTGATGTTGAGTTTGAAAATGTATGTGTAAATGGATCAGTTATTGGCATTTCAGGAGAAGAGGGCTATTGGATGTATCCGCCTTCTTTAATGCTTCCAGATCTTAAGCCTCTTAAAGAAAATAAATATTATTTAGAAATATATTGTCCGACATATGCAGATATAAGTATTGATATTTCTGGAGGTGTGCTGATGCCAAATAAGCTTATAAAGGGACTTAATAGAATACAGCTTACATTGACAGATATTTTTAAGGACACTTATATATGGGGTAAGATTTATATTGAATGTAAGTCTGGACTGAAAAGGGTAATAGAGTTATATGGAAGTGCTTTGAAAAATAATTTAAGTTCAGCTGTGAATAATAACAGTATATGTACAGTATGGACTCCTGATAAAAGTGATGTTTATATACATATTTAAATTGTTAGGGAAGAAGTTGGTTTTATGTCAGTAAAAGTAACGAAAGGCGAAAGAGTAAATTTAAGTACTGCTAATGGTAAAATTAATACTATTATTATTGAAGCAGGATGGGAAGTTAATAATACAGCTGGATATGATATTGATTTAGAGACCTTTTTACTTGATGAAAAAGGGAAAGCACCAAATGAATCATCTATAGTATTTTATAATAATCCTTCAGCTTTAGAAGGAAGAATAATGTATATGGGCATTGTTCAAAGCAGTAACGCTGATACAACAAAAGGTCAGATTAAAATTGATTTATCCAGTATACCTGACAGTATATCAAAAATAGATTTAACACTCACAATTTATGAAGGAGCACAGAAAAGGCAAAGCTTTAAAAATATATCTAAACTTTATATAACTATATCTGATTACAATACAAAGAAAGAAATTTTAAAGTATCAGATTGATGAAGCTTATTCAGTAGAAACTGCATTAGTTTTAGCACAGATTTATAGATATAAAGGATCATGGAAGTTTAATGCTGTTGGAAGTGGTTTTAAAGGCGGCCTTGAAGCGCTTTGTAAAAATTATGGTATAGACACTGAAGAACAATCAGTGATACCTAGCAGCCAAATAAATACACAGCCTTTAGTTCAGTATTCTTCTAATGTGTCAAATAAACAACAAAGCCAAGAAGGAACAAAGTTGTATTACAGCGAAGGCGGATTATGGTATGAAGGATCACTCAAAAATGGTCTTTTTAATGGAAAAGGCAGGTTGTACAGAAGAGATGGAAGCCTGAGTTATGATGCTGAATTTAAGGATGGTAAGCTTAATGGCTTTGGAAGAAACATTTTAAGTAATGGTTCAATTAAATTTGAAGGTTATTTTAATGATGATAAACCTATAAAAGGAAAGTACTTTGAAAAAGGAAAGCTGGTATATGAAGGAGATTTTTGAATATACTATTCTTGGTCATAAAGTTCTAATAAGTTTCTAAAAAGAGTTTTTGTAAGATAAATGAATATAACTAAATATGATTATAGAAAGTATAGAACAGAAGTTTTAATGTTAAAAATTATAATAAATTAAATAAGAAAGCTGGTGTATAATAGTGAAATACTTCAATGTGAAGTCGGAAGATGTTTTAAAAGAACTGCAGTCAGATAAATCAAAAGGACTTACTGATTCAGAAGTTAAAGAGAGATTAGAAAAGTATGGCTGTAATGAATTTACGAAGAAAGAAGAAGGCTCAATATGGGAGGATATCTTAGACAGTATTAAAGAACCTATGATGGTTATCCTTTTAATAGCAGCAGTTATTAGTGCTGTTATTGGTGAGATACATGATGCTATAGGTATAGTATGTGCTGTTGCCATAGGTATTGCAGTTGGGATAATTACAGAAGGAAAATCAAAGAAGGCTGCAGAAGCACTTTCCAAGATGACTGAAAACATACAGGTTAAAGTTTTGAGAAATAAACATGTTATAAAAATTAATAAGAGTGAAATTGTACCAGGTGATATTGTGCTTATAGAAACTGGTGATATGGTTCCTGCTGATGGAAGATTATTAGAAAGCATTGATTTGAAAGTTCGTGAAGATATGCTTACAGGTGAGGCTGAAGAGGTATCAAAGCAGGCAGAAGCTCTTGTGCAAATGGAAGCATTGAATGTGAAGGGTGAAACAAAAATACAGGATCCTATACCTTCAAAGCAGATAAACATGGTGTTTGCAGGAACGTTTATTGCTTATGGAAGAGGTTCATTTGTTGTTACAGCTACAGGTGATTCTTCAGAAATGGGTAAGATTGCACAAAACTTAGATGAGGGAGATTCAGAAACACCTCTTCAAATGAAATTAGGAGATTTGGGAGGAAAAATATCTAAAGTATCAAGCATTATTGCACTTGGATTGTTTATAGTAATGTTTGTAAAGCTCCTTGCTGCTAAGACTTTACATATTGATACATCAGGAATTATTCCATTTCTTGATTCTATAGATCCTATTAAAAGAGCTTTTATAATATGTATAGCATTGATTGTTGCTGCTGTTCCAGAGGGTCTTCCTACTATGATTAGTATAACACTTGCAATAACCATGCAGAAAATGGCTAAGATAAATGCTTTGGTAACAAAAAAAGAAGCTTGTGAAACAATAGGTTCAGTAAGTGTAATTTGTTCTGATAAAACTGGTACATTAACTCAGAACAGAATGTCTGTTGAAGCTGTATATATAAATGGCAGTTATGTTGATGAAAATAATGCAGACACTGAGCATACAAGTTATTTTGTTGAGAATTGTTTAATAAATTCTACTGCTAATATTGAAATGAAAGATGATGGAGTAAGTTTCTTAGGAAGTGCAACAGAATGTGCTCTTTTAGTTCACCATAAGGATCATGATTATGTTCAAAACAGAAATAAAGTAAAGATATTACACCAAGTGCCTTTCAACTCAAAAAACAAAAAGATGCTTACAGTTGTACATTCTGATGATAATACTTGCACAGTTCTTGTTAAGGGAGCTCCAGAAGTTATTCTTGCAAGCTGTCATTATGAAAACATTAATGGAACTACTGTAAGAATAACTGATAAGAGAAGAAGTGAAATATTATCAGAAATAGCAAAAATTCAGAAAAAATCTATGCGTGCTCTTGGTTTTGGATATAAGACTATTTTAGAAGAAGTAGCAATGAGTACTGAGGCAGGCGTAATTGAAAATGAACTTGTATTTACAGGTTTTGTTGGAATAAAAGATCCTCTTAGACTTGATGTTAAAGATGCAGTTCAAACAGCAGCCAGTGCTGGAGTTGAAACAAAGATGCTTACAGGAGATAATATTAATACTGCAGTATCTATAGGTGAAGAATTAGGACTCCTTAAAGAAGGAAAGAAGGCAGTTGAAGCAAGCTATATAGATACTTTGACAGATGATGAACTTAAAGAGGAAATTAAAAATATTGCAATAGTTGCACGTTCAAAACCAGATACAAAGATGAGAATTGTTGAATGTCTTCAGGCAGATGGTGAGGTTGTTGCTGTTACTGGTGATGGAATAAATGATGCACCAGCACTTACAAAGGCTGATGTAGGAATAGCAATGGGAATTTCAGGTACAGAAGTTAGTAAAAATTCTGCAGATATAATACTTACAGATGACAGTTTTAGTACAATTGTTAAAGGAATTAAATGGGGACGTGGTATATATGAGAACTTCCAAAGGTTTATTCAGTTCCAGATAACTGTTAATATAGTAGCATTTTTAATTGCCATACTATCAGTTCTATTTAATTTTGAAATGCCATTTACAACAATTCAGCTGCTCTGGGTTAATATTATAATGGATGGACCTCCAGCATTATCATTAGGCTTAGAATCAGTAAGAGATATTGTTTTAAAGAGAAAACCAGTTAATAGAAAAGCAAGTATAATAACTAAAAAAATGATTACAAGTATGATACTTAATGCAGTATTTATGGCTGGAATAATTGTAATTCAAATGTCATTAAATCCATTAGGTGCATCAAATAAAACAGTAAATGGTTCAAGTGAACAAGGAACAGTATTATTTGCATTATTTGCTTTCCAAGCTTTGTTTAATGCATTTAACTGCAGAGAGTTTGGAACAGATAGTATTATTCCTAACTTTACTAAAAATAAGATAGCACTTGAAATCATAGGTGGAACTGCTTTAGCTCAATTAATAATAACTCAGATTTTTTCAGGATTCTTCAATGCAGTACCATTAAGTTTTGCAATGTGGGTTAAAATAATTGCAGTATCTTCATTAATAGTCATTTTAAATGAAATAGTCAAGGCAGTTATGAGAATATCTTCAAATTCAAAAAATGAAAATGATAGTATAGAAAAGCAAGCTGCTTAATTAAAAAAATGTTAAAAAACAACCATTGAAATTAATCAATGGTTGTTTTTTTAATCTATGCTTACTTTAAGTCCAGATAGTCTTTCAGATGGCTGTATAACCACCATATCTCCATTAGAATGAAATCTGAACTGATAACTTTCACCAGAAGATTGACCTATAAATGTTTTCCAGCTTGTATCTGTAATAATTGCTGGATCAGAACCAGTCCAGCATACTAAAGCATCTGGATCAACTGTACAAGGAGTTTGGAGCATAATGCAGTTTCCATCAGTAATTATAGCTACTTGCTGAGGACTATTACTTTCATTAGTTAATAAAGTAGTAGCAAGTCCTTTTTGTGAAAGAACACCTATTCCTAAAAATCGAACAGTATATTTTAGTTCACCTGAAAAAGCAAGCAGATTTTCACTTTCTACAGATAAGGAATCGCCACTTTCAAGAGTAAGTACAGAAACATGATAAGCATTACGTGCAAGATAAATATCACCACTTCCTGTAACATTCATAAGTGGAATGTTTTCCCCGGTTAAGCTTCGAACAGCATGACCTAAAAGAGCACCCATCAAGCCTTTGCCATTGTCAGGCCCTAAAATTAGTTTTTCAAACTTAAAATCTCCTGTGTAAGCTATCATGGCTCCTTTTTTAGCAATAAATGATCCATTTCCTGATGCCTTACAGGTTAATTCACTATCAATTGTAAAGTTAAACAAAATATATCACCCCATAGTAATGTTTTAGTTTGCATAATGTAGACTTTTTATGCGTTATATATATTATATTGCATTTTAAACTTTAAGTAAATTCAATATAATAAATAAGTTAAGAAATTAATTCAAATACCTTTTCAAGAAAGTCATCACTAGCTAAAATTCCTTGCTCTTTTGTGTAATAAATACTCTTATCATTAACTATATTTTCTCTATAGGTACTATTAAGTTCTGCATGAGAAGGTATCATACCATACATTGAATTATTAAGCATAGGCAGATCTAAATAAGAATCTCCTGCAGTAATAATTTTATCTTCCTTTTCGATTTCCATTATATATTTAAGCGGGGACCATTTGTTAATAAACTTAGGAATTATATATATTTTTCTATTATTTTTAGTGACAGAGTAACCTTCTTTTTCAGATATTAAAATAAGTTTATTAAAATCATCAACATTCATATTATTGTTTTTTAAAACAGCATATAAAAATAAGCTGTCACAACATCTGAATGAATTTACATAATCTTTTTCTAAAAAGAACCTGCAATGTTCAATTAATTCTATTGGAGAAATAATTGAATTCATTTGCGAAAGTATATAGTCCTGCCAGTATAAGTCAACTTCACCGTTTTTTAAAATTACAGCACCATTATCAACTACTGCATATTTTAATGAAATGGAATCATTAAAGATGGAAATCCTATGAAATTGCTCAATTGATCTTGTGGTAGTTGGTATAAATAATATTTTTTCACTTATAAGTTTCAATAGCTTTAATGATTTTTCAGTCATATGAGTAATTTGCTTTTCATCCTTTAATTCTACAGGAATAGTATTAGTACTAGCTTGTTCTAAAAATTTGTTTGAATATATAAGAGTTCTGTCTAAATCTGAAGCAAAAATCATTTGTAATCACATCCTTAGTTTTCTTATATGTCCCCTAGTTCTTTTGGTTTTATTATTCCGCAGCAGGAGTAAGACATATCCTTGTATACTTCTATAGGAACATTTCTATCATCAGCAAGCTTAAAAATATGCTTTAAATTTGGGTTATCCAAAGAGTCTACAAGTATCTTCCAAGGTATTCTTCTAAGAAGAACTCTAGTGGTTTCTCCAACACCTGGTTTTATCAGATTGATATTTTTAATATTAAATAGTTTTTGTATTTTATAAACATCATTAAGACCTTTATAATTTGGCAGAGGTTCATTGTCTAAAAATAAGCTGTCTGATTCTGATATTTTTATCGATTCCTCTGCAAGACTAAATTGGCTGCTTATTGTATCAATATATAAATTTGATACATCTATAGAAGCTAATTCTTTATAATATTTAGCACCATGAAAATCTGTTTTAGATATAAATGCTTCATTTAGTACTGTTCTGCTCATTAAACCAGAAACTGTTGAGTTTAAACAGGCGCTTGGTATAAGAAAATCCTCTCTTGTTGCATATAAGTTAGTGCAGTAACCAGGATCAGATAAAACAGCTAATTCAGGATTAAGCTTTATACAAGTTTCCTTATAAAAGTCATCACATGCTTTAATTAGTGTGTCATTTATAACTCCTTTGCCTGTCCAGCCATCAATAAATTGAAGGCTTGAGTTTGGATGATTCTTTAATATATACTGTAAAGCATTTTTATCAATACCTTTATCACGAATGATAGATATGCTATAATGTGGAAGGTCTAAATTATATTTATATTTAATATAGCGTTTTATAAGTATGCCTATTGGTGTACCTGCTCTGGCAAGTGAAACTAGAACAATATCAGTTCCCCTGGTATTAATAATTTTATTGCTTATAGCGGCAGTAAGCTTAGCAAGCTTTGTTTTATTTTGTTCAAGAGTTTCATAAAATAACTTCATATATTCTTCTGTTGGAGAGTATTCAATAGGCAGCATTTCTGAATAATGAGTACCACTTTGAATTGCATTTTCTCTATATTCATTACTTGATTCTGAAATAAGTCCTGTTATTTCTTTTAATAAAAAAATTACATCATTGCACGAGTAGCTTCCTGATAAAAATGTATTCTGCATCTATATCACATCCTTTGTATAGGTATCTGAATTCCATGAAACAAAAACTACATTACTAATATTAAAGTGACTAAATATTTTATCAAAGTTTTCTTTTGTATTATTATCAAAAGTTTTCTCTGAAAAAATAAATACTTGATTGTAAAAATTTTTAGGTATGTTGTATAAATAATTGTTTATATCACTACCATCAGGTGAAGGAAATGATACTTTGTTTTTTATAATATAGTTATCATTGTCCATTGCATATATAGGGCTTCTTGTAGTGGAATGAAAAAATACTTTTTCTCCAAGCTCACAGCTTATTAAATCTGGAATGTAAATGAATTCTCCTGTACCAAGACAGAGACAGTTACCTTCAATACGTTCTTTTTTTAATATTTCTGCAAGAGATTTAATTTCTTTGTTTATTTGTGCAGTTTTATCGCTTGAAATTCCAAATCTCCCTGAAGCTTCGATGAAGCCTTCAAGAAAGCTTGGCAGATTAAAGCATATATCCTTGTGTTTTGCAGGATATGAAGTGCTGTAATCTTCACTAAAATCATAAGAAGAAATTTCACCAGATTTTTTACATTCTATAGAGCCATCTACTAAAGAGCATACAAGAATATTTCTAGAATTTTCATTTTCATAAATTTCTCTGTTAGTCTTGTTTCGCCAATCGAGAATAGAAATAATTCCATATGTTTTTGAAACGGGCAAATGATGTATTAAATTTAATGAAGTTTTTCCAGTGGTTAATTCATCATCAATTAAAACTATATCTTCATACTCATTAAATATATTTGGATCTATTGGAAATATCATATGTTCAGAAGCATGTGAATGCTCTTCACAAAAAAGAATACTTGGTTTTATTTTAGTTATGTTTTCTCTTGAGGTATGTATATAGTAAGAGTTTAAACTGCTGCTA
>JAUZPN010000082.1 GCA_030705885.1 Bacillota bacterium
ATTATTTTTTGTAAATCGGTTACATAAATAAGAGCACCTTCTGCAAACA
Source organism: Bacillota bacterium (assembly GCA_030705885.1). Classification (GTDB taxonomy): domain Bacteria; phylum Bacillota; class Clostridia; order Clostridiales; family Clostridiaceae; genus JAUZPN01. The sequence goes on from JAUZPN010000082.1 coordinate 50, forward strand.
TTTCAGAAATTATTGGAGCAAAATCATTAAAAGCTTTTGCTACAGGATGAAGTCTAGGAAGTACTATTGAAAATGCACCAACTGAATTGCCATTATCATCAACTATAGGTTCGGCAACAGTTTTAAGTCTTATTCCATATAATGAACGTGGTACATTTTCTATTAATGTACGTTTTTCTTTCATTGCTCTGCCAGCAATACTATTTTTCGATAGTTTATCTCCAACTTTAAAAATACCTAAATCAAATTCATTCGAAGCTTGTCTCCACGCAATAGCATCATTCATAGATATTAAATATAGTACTCCACCAGAAATAACATTAGAATGAAGCATAGATATTATTTTTAAATATTCAATTCCGTTTACAGAAATCATATTAACAACTCCCTTTGGTTATTATATTAAAACTAAATAGTATGTATATTAGTTAATACTAAAGATATTTACAATGTTTTAAATATAGCATAGATTTTAATTAAATTCAATAAGGTATTATATTAAAAAACGGTTAAATATGGTATGCTTATTTTTATAATTACTTTATTTATAAATATTCGTAAAAATATGTTGAAGAAATATTAATTAAAATGTAAAATTAGACTTAATAGTATAATTTCTTCGTCATATTTAGTTCCACTTAATTTATAAATGATAGCAGGAATAAGCTTCTTTTAGAAATTTAGTGGAACTTTGTGACCAAGGATAGTAATAACATAAAAAATTAAAATCCAATATTTTTTAAGGAGTAACTATTATGAGGTTTGTTTCGATTGATTGGGTAAAAGAAGGAAGTTATTTAGCAAAAACAATATATGATAATGATGGCAGGGTATTGCTTCGAGAAGGAGTACCTTTAAATAAGGCACTTATTAGAAGAATAAAACTTTTAGATATACATTCCTTATATATTACAGATGAGTATTCGAATGCTGATATAGAAGATATTATTAAACCAGAATTAAGGCAAAAAGCTATAAAAAGTATTAAAGATACATTTTTAAGTATACACAATTATGATTTTACAACACATACATCTACACAAAGAATAAATATGGTATTAAAAGAAAGAGAAAATAAATTTGGGAGTATAGCAGATGTTGCTAATGAAATTATAGAAGAATTATTATCTAAAAAGGATGTTTTGATTAATGTTGTAGATATTAAGAGTATGGACAATTATACATACCAGCATAGTGTTAATGTAGCAGTACTTTCACTTATAATTGGTATTGAGATGAAGCTTCTTAAAACAGATCTGTTTGCATTATGTATGGGAGCTTTATTGCATGATACTGGTAAAATGATGGTTCCTAAAGATATATTATTTAAATATGATAAACTTACAAGTGATGAGTTTGATAGAATAAAAGAGCATCCTAAAAGAGGATATGATTATCTAAAAACCAGCTATCAAGTATCACCCCAGGCTAGAATGATAGTACTTCAGCATCATGAGTGGATTAATGGTAAAGGATATCCTTGTGTAGAAAATGCAGGAAGAATGACAAAACTTTCGAAAATTGTATCTGTTGCAGATGTATATGATGCTTTAACTTCGGACAGGCTTTATAGAAGAGCAATGAGTCCAAATGATGCTTTAGAATATATAATGGCAGGAGTAGGAACACAGTTTGAATATGAAATTGTAGAAAAGTTTGTAAAACGTGTAGTGCCTTATCCTAAAGGCACACTTGTTAAATTAAATAATGGTGAAATAGCCGTAGTAGAAGAAAATATTGCAAATTTTCCATTAAGACCTAAAATAAAAATTATAAAAAGTGAAGTTCCATCACAAGTAAATAATCATATAGAACTTGTAGAAAAGCTTGATTTGGTAATTAATCAGGTTGTATATAATATTTAGAATAGTATATTAATATATGGAGGCGCAAATGGTAAAAAAAATAAAAGAAAATATCAACAAAAAATATACAACTATAGCTGTTTATATAATTGGAACTGCAGTAATTATTTTAATTATGGCATTAGCTATAATTAATTTACATGATATCTATAAATGTGTCTTAGGAATTTTTCATTATATTCTTAAAATACTGATGCCTATAATAATTGGAATAAGCATAGCATACATTATTGATCCTCTAGTTGGCTGGATTGAAGATAAATATAGAAAAATAAGGTTTCTCAAGTTTAAGAAACCTAAAAAATATCGTATGTTTGCAGTAGCTACAGCTATTATTGTAATTATTTTTACAATTGTATTTTTAATAACACTATTTATCTTCAGCATTACAAAGCAAATATCAGATATTAACTTTGATGATGGAGTGAAAATAGTAAAAAATTATGTTGATAGCTTTTCATATTCATTAAACGGAGTAGAGGATAAATTATCAAGTCTGAATATAGAATCAAGTAAAATTAGTGAATATATATCAAAGACAGCATCAAGTTTAGGCAGCAGTATTCAGGATTTTGTAAATAATTTTATTACATCTACTGTAAGCATATCTGGAACTGTAGTTAATTTTATAATAGGAATAATTATTTCTATTTATATACTTATTGATAAAGATTACTTCATAATGCAGAGAAAAAGAATAGTGAAAGCATTTGTTAAAGAAAATACTGCAATTAAAATTGGAGATCTTTGGAGAGATTTTGATACTATTTTTTCTGGATTTGTAAGAGGGCAGCTTTTAGATGTATTGTTTATGGGCGTTTCAACAAGTATTGTACTTTCTATCATAGGTATTAAATATAGTGTATTAATAGGAAGTTTAGCAGGTGTATGTCATATGATTCCATATTTCGGACCTGTTATGGCATATATTGGAACAATTTCCTTTGGATTATTAAATGGACAACCTAAGCAGGTGGTTATTGCTATCATTTCATTAATTGTTGTTCAGCAAATTGATGCAAATATTGTTGCACCTAAACTCCTTGGAAATTCAGTATCTTTAAAGCCTGTATTTATTTTAATCGCAGTGCTTCTTGGTGGATCAATAGGAGGAATACTTGGAATGGTACTTGCAGTTCCTTGTGCTGCTTTCTTGAAATTATTATTTTCCAGATTTATTGAAAATAAAATTGCAAAGAAAGAATCAGTTGAAAAAGACGAAATAGAGTAAGTGATCTTGGCTTAATAAAAATTCAATTAAAAAGGGAAATAATTTTCAAAGATAAATTATTTCCCTTATATTTTGCTTATAATATTAAGAAGTATTGTTATTTTAGTACCAATATTAAGTTTGCTGTCTATTTCAATTGTACCATTATGCTTTTCTATAATCCATTTAGCAATGGATAATCCTAAACCTGTACCGCCAGTTTCTTTTGTTCTTGATTCATCACATCTATAAAATCTGTCAAATACATGAGCTAAATCTTTTTCGGGGATACCTATTCCTGTATCTTCTAGTGAAATGTTTATAATATCATTAATAATTATGCTGTTTAGTTTTATTGTGCCATTTTCAGGTGTGTATTTTATGCTGTTGTCAATAAAAATTCGTACAGCCTGTTTAAGTAATCTGCGGTCTCCATTAAAAACTATATTTTCATTATATTCATTTAATATAGTATGTTTTGTATCTATTAATTTTGTTTCCTTTAATATTTCATCAATTAACTCACTTAGTTGAAATTCATGAATTTCAACTTTCTGTGTATTTTTATCTGCTCGAGCTAAAAAGAGAAGTTTTTCCACAAGTTCTTTCATGTTCTCAGCTTCACCTTTTATTGCAGAAATTGATTCCTCTAATATGTCAGCATCATTTTTTCCCCATCGACCAAGCATATTAATGTAGCCTTGAATAACTGAAATAGGGGTTCTCAGTTCATGAGATGCATCTGATACAAACTGGTTTTGAAGCTCATAAGAATCCTGTATTCTATCAAGCATATTATTAAAGGTCTCTGCCAGTTCTTTAAGTTCATCATGAGAATCTACAACATCAAGCCTAGTGTGTAATGCGTTCGCAGAAATTGAGTCTGCTGTTTTAGTCATGTCATAAATAGGCTTTAACATTTTTTTGCTTGTTTTGGAACCAGTCCTTATGACAAAAGTCAAAGACATTATATAACTGATAAACAGTATAGAAACTAATATTACGAAATAACCCTGTTCTTTTACAAGAGACCTTTTTATTTTCAGGTAGTAGGAAGTATCATTTTCAGTTATTTTTGTATTGTAAACCAAATAAAGAACATTATTTGAAACAGCCATATTAAAATCTGAAGAATTAGTCTCATATTCATTATCAAAAGTAAAAGATTTTTTATTTTTTTCAGATGTAAAATAGATAGTTTTGTCTTTGTTCAGTATTTCGAAAGATATATTTTCTATTTCTGAGTATTTTTTTAGTTCATCATCACTATGGGTAGTATTATATTCTAACATGCTGGTAATTATTTTACTGCTGCTGAGTACAGAGGTTTGACTCGCAAAAAATAAATATACAGTAAAACATGATATAATTACTATACATAATATAAAATATATGAAGGAAATTATAGAAGTATAAATAGCAGTAGTTTTAAAAGTAATAGAAAAGTGAAGTTTTTCCATTACTTTATTGAAAAGTGTTTTAATTAATCTTGGTAAATAAGTAATTAACAATTTAGTTGTATGAACAAATAAAATTATAATTTTCTTTAGAACCTCTTTTAATTTACTCATTCTTCAATAAATAACCTACCCCTCTTACAGTATGTATAAGTTTAACATTATATATATCATCAATTTTGCTCCTTAAATATCTAATATAAACATCAACTACATTTGTATCTCCATAATAATCAAATCCCCACACATTTTCAAGAATTTTTTCCCTAGTTAGTGCTATATTTTTATTTTCAGCAAGATATGTTAATAAATCATATTCTTTTTTAGTTAAATCTATAGCTTCATCATTATAGAAAGCAGAATGTTTATTTAAATCAATAATTAATTTATTAATATATATAATATCTTCATTTTCAGGGATTGAAGATATTTTCGATTTTTTTAAAGCTAGTCTTATTCTAGCTAAAAGCTCTTCAATGGCAAAAGGTTTTGTCATATAATCATCTGCCCCTCCATCTAAGCCATTTACTTTATCTGTTACTTCGTCTTTAGCAGTAAGTATTATCACAGGTGTCTGGCAGGTTTGTCTCAGCCTTCTGAGAACTTCCATGCCATTTAAAGATGGCAGCATTATATCAAGTATAATTAAATTGAAATTCCCTTTAAGTGCACTTTCCAGACCTAAACGTCCATCATATACTTTTTCAACTTCATAACCTTCATATTTAAGCTCAAGTTCAATAAACCTAGCTATTTTTATCTCATCTTCAATAATTAATATTCTTTCTCCTGCCATCAGTTGTCATCCCCCATCCAATGCAGCAAATTTAGATTTTATTATATTGTATCACAATCCATAGATATTGAAAATTAATTAAAAAATAGTTTACTATTATTTTAATCTGTGGTTGATGTAGTCAGCATGAGTGGTTAATTAGAAAATAAATAAGTGGGCAACTGACAAATGATGACTTTTAAAAATTTCTGCTTATTTAATGAGAAATATTTATATTCATTGTCTGTGTCCACTTAATAAAAATTAATTAGTTGTTCTTTACTAAATTAGTTACTTTATTTGTTATATCACTTGCTGCATCGGATACTTTATCTAAGGTTTTATTTACTTCTAAATCATTTCCATTTGGCTTTATAAATCTAATTCTATGGTTTGTAAATAATGCTATTATTATAGCAGCTAAAGTAAATGGAGTGAAAAATACAGTTACTAATATAACTATAGTAAGTGGTAAATTAATCACTGTATTTTCATTCTTTGTAAGTACAAATTTTGTTTGATGGCATTTCTTTATAAGAGATTTTACAGATGAGAAAAATCCGCTTCCTTTACATTCTGATTTTGTAGTAGTAACTTTTTTATTTTTTTCTAAATAAATTAAAGCTTCCAATAAGTCACCATTGCATTTTTCTAAAGCATCCTTTGCATCATCATATCTCACATTAGCTCTTTTTCTTAGTTCATCAACAAGTTCTAAATTAATATTCATTTTTATAATCCTCCTAAAATTTATTATTTATACTTTCCATGATCACATTTAGTTCAAATTAATTAATGAATGATAGCAAGATGAAGCTTCTTTCATAAATTAATTAGAACTTTGTGACCAAAGATAATGTATTTGATGATTTTATTATATACATTAATTATTAGAGGATTTTTAGAAAAAGATTAGAATTTGATTAGAAAATTGAAAATTGTTTTTATAAATGAGGAGCTAAATAAATGAAAGGAGGAATTGGTATATTTCTCAAAATCCAATAAAGAATTATTATTGTAAGAAAAATGGTATAAAAACTTTGAGAAAATACAATTCTAGGGAATAATCGTCTGCCTTTTATTTTTATTTTCATTTCAGATAATATTAAATATATCATTAGTGGAATACAAAGAACCATAAAAGAATTTAATTTAAGTGCAGCAATTAAATTACCATGAAACAATTGATGTAAAGCTCGCAGAGAACCACATCCTGGGCAGTAATAGCCTGTTAGAAATTTAAATGGGCATGGAGGAAAAATTTTAGAAGTTGATGGATTAAATAAATATAAGATTATTGCTGCAGGTATAACTGCAGCAATAATTATTAAAAGTTTATGTTTTTTTAGTGCTTTTTTAAAATTCATTTTGTAATAACTCCTATATTACTGATTAAGAACACTGCCTAACATACCTAAAGAAAACAGTATAATGTAAATAATTCCTACAACTATACCACTAATTAGAGAAATAATGCAAAAAGTTTTTGCTTTCTTTGATGAATCTAATGCACCATAATAATCACCTGAACGAAGCTTACCATCAACTTGAGATGAAAATACAATAGCAGCAATACCTAAAGGTAAACAGCATAAAATAGTTACTAAAATAGAAAAAACTAAATAATTAGGAACGTTTTCATTTGCACCAGGAATGCTTGTATTTTGATTATTATTTTGGTAATTGTTGTTTTGATAATTGTTGTTTGGATAATTGTTATTTTGATAATTAGTATTTGCAGTATCGTTTAATTTCTCATCAGTATATTGATTAGTTAAACTTTTTCCGCATTTTGAACAAAAAGTTGAATTGTCTGGATTTTCACCACCACAATTAGGACAAAACATATTAATCCCCCCATGATTTAAAAATTTAGTATTATACCTAGTTTATATTAATTATACTCATTAAGTATACTAAATTATATGATATTATTCAAGACATTACGACAATACATTATAATTTTATTTTTTAATTTTACTTATTATTAAAGTAAAAAAACAGTTGATAACGGGGGGACGCTCAACTGTTTTTTATTAATATATTATTTTAAGGGAAGTTGTTATTAACTTTCTGTATATTTAGTCTAAAACTTAATTGTGACAGTTTGATGACAATATTGTGTATTATCTATTAATTATTCCTGTACTCCAGGAATCTTTGGTAGAGCATTAAATCCAGGCTCAAGATCTTTATCAGTTGGAATATAGTCTGACATAGTATTATTATTATATTGAATATATGCCTGCATATCAAAATAACCTGTCCCTGTAAGACCAAAAAGAATTGTTTTAGATTCTCCAGTTTCTTTACATTTTAATGCTTCATCAATAGCAACACGAATAGCATGAGATGATTCAGGTGCAGGAAGTATTGTTTCATATTTTGCAAATAAAGCTGCAGCTTCAAATACTTTAGTCTGTTCCACAGCAACAGCCTCATCTAAATAACCATCATGGTAAAGCTTTGAAATTATAGGACTCATACCATGATAACGCAGGCCGCCTGCATGGTTAGCAGAAGGAATAAAATCACAGCCTAATGTGTACATTTTTGCAAGAGGCGTAACTTTTCCAGTATCACAGAAATCATAAACATATTTTCCTCTTGTAAGTGATGGACAGGAAATCGGTTCAACTGCAATAAAGTGTGGATTTGCTTTTCCAGTTAATTTATCCTGCATAAAAGGAGCAATAAGACCACCAAGGTTAGAGCCGCCGCCAGCACAACCAATAATTATATCAGGATATTCACCAATTTTCTCCATAGCAATTTTTGATTCCAGACCAATAATAGACTGATGAAGAAGAACTTGATCTAATACAGAACCTAGGACATAACGGCAGTTTTCATGTGTAACTGCATGTTCGATAGCTTCTGATATAGCACATCCAAGACTACCGCCTGTATTAGGATTCTTTTCAAGTATACTTCTTCCAGCATGTGTTGTTGAAGATGGGCTTGGAATAACATTTGCACCAAAAGTTTGAATTATTGCTTTACGGTATGGTTTTTGTTCTGAAGAAACTTTAACCATATAAACTGTTAATGGTATATCAAAATATGCACAAGCTTCTGAAAGTGCAGTACCCCATTGACCAGCACCAGTTTCAGTAGTTAAGGAAGTAATACCCTGTTTTTTTGCATAATAAGCTTGGGCAACAGCTGAGTTTAATTTGTGACTGCCAGAGGTATTGTTTCCTTCAAATTTATAGTATATTTTTGCAGGTGTGCCAAGTGCTTTCTCTAAATTATAAGCACGACAAAGTGGAGATGGACGATAAAGCTTATAAAATTCAAGAATTTCATCTGGAATGTCAATATATCTAGTTGTAGTATCCATCTCCTGCTTTGCTAGTTCTTCACAGAATACAGGATATAAATCTTCTAATTTTGCAGGCTTCATTGTTGCAGGATTAATATAAGGATCATGCTGTTCCTTCATATCTAATCTTAAATTGTACCACTGACGTGGTATCTCATCTTCTGATAAATAAACTCTGTAAGGTATTTTACTCATTATTATTTTCCCCTTTCAAATATAGATTATTAATTTTATATAACAAAAAAACTCTTATCCTATAAAAGGACAAGAGTTATACTCCTGTGGTACCACCTAAATTGATGAAAACATCCACTTAATTCATATACATTATAATATATGCTCACTTTATAACAGGTTGAGTTCCCGTCAGCACATACTCGGAAAAATCCTTTCAAGCTGCCCTCATAAGTCCATTCATCTAAGTATATGCTATCGCATTGCACCAAACTGCGACTCTCTTAAACATATAATCCTAGAATACTATTCTTATTCATCAGTTTTGTAATTATTATACTATATAGATTCAATTAGTAAATCGATATTTAATCGAGTAAAATATCGATGGTTTTACGATTTTTGCGAAAATTAAATAGTTGATTTACTTCGATATCTATATAAAATAATATAAAATAAACTTAAATTTGTCAATAGGCAGATTGATATAAGTTTATATTTTATTTATATTTAGTTTAGACAAAATCTAGAGGTATGTTTTATAATTTTAATATGGAAAGCTTTCCAAGATATATTTTAATTTGATTAGGTTCTGCTTAATTTATAAATTACAGAAGAAGGAAAGAGAAATTTTACAATCAAATATAGTATAAAGAGGGAGATGTTAAAAAGTGAAATTTAAAAAGAAAACAACAATGATTATAAGCTTGGCTTTAGGAGCTACATTGTTTGCTACTACTGCACTAGCAGAAGTTAATACTAAAGATGGATATGAACAGCTTAAGGATACTTTAAAATATACAGCTGAAAGTTTCAGCAGCAGGCTTAACAATTACACTATTACACAGTACATTGAAATCAAAGATAATGAGAATGTTATTTACTCACAAAATTTAGTACAAAAATATGATATTAAAAATGGTGTTTGCGAACATAGTGGTGATGATTTTGATCAAGTAAATGGAAATACACAAAGTTATTATTATAAAGATAAAAATTGTGACATTAGTTATGATTCTTATCAACAAATATATAATGAAAATGATTATGCAAAGCCTGATAATACACCTGTATACACAAATCCTTTTAAAGATGACACAACAATTGATATTGAAAAAATTGCAGATGCTGCTGTAGGGAACTTAAAAGACTCATTAGTTGTAGAACAAAAGACTGATGGAAACAAAGAAATTTCAGGTTCTTTTTCTGAAGCACAGATTCCATCAATTATAAATGCATTTGCTTCTTATGCAGTTAAAAGATCTACAACGACATATAGTAATACTGCTTCAAATGGAAATACTGTTGAAATTAACAACGTAGAAACATCTCTTATATCTAAAGACATATTTATTAAGAATGTTAATGGAAAAATGGAAACTGATAAAAATGGATTAATTAAAGATGCAAGCGGGACAGGAACAATTTCTGGAAAAGATAAAGATAATAAAGAACACAATTTAACATTTAAATTATCAGTAAAAATTATAGATGTTAATTCAACTGTAGTAAAAAAACCAGATCTTACAGAAAAAAAAGTTCAGAAGAATGATGTTGGTAAGAGTGGTAGAATTAATACGATAATTAGCAACATAGGAAAATATATTGGACAATACAAAAGTGATATTGTAATGGATAAAGATGGAAAATTTCAAAAAATTGGTGAAAAAATTATTGATATCACAAGTATAGATAATAAAAATATTGAAGGGACATATCATGAAGAATATAAAAAAGGGTATGAACAGTATAAAACTAATTATATAGACAGCAAATTTATTGGACAAATTGATGAAAATGGTAGTGCAAAAATAGATATTTTAGATACTGAAGGTAATAAACATTCAGGTAGAATTTCCATTTTAACAGATCAAAATGGAAGAATATATTTCAATATGGATAAAGATGAATATCCTAAAGACGTTGTATCCATTGGAGCATTTGACAAAATTTTTAAATAGTATTTTCAATTAAAATATTAATTATTAACGAAATAACTATTTATAATTAGAAGGAGATGTTAAAAAGTGAAATTGAAAAAGAAAACAGCTATGATTATAAGTTTAGCTTTAGGAGTTACATTGTTTGCTACTACTGCATTTGCTGAAGTTAACTCCAAAAGTGGTTATGATCAGATTAAAGATTCTATGAAATATACAGCAGATAGCTGCAGCAATAAATTAAGCAGCTATACTGCTAACTTGTCATTTGAATTTAAAGATAATGATGATATAATTTCTTCAGGTGATAATGTAATCAAATATGATATGGTAAATGGTCGGAAGGAAGATACTTCAACAAGAACAAATAAGTTATTAAAAAAAGAACAACAGTATTCTTATAATGATAAGGATTGTTCTATATCTTATAATTATAATGGTGATACTTATTATGAAGAAGATTATGATTCACCTAATACAGAAAAATTATTTAATGATCCTTTTAAAAAATATAAATTTGAGGATGTTGAAGGAGTTATAGATGCTGTAGTTGGTAATTTAAAGGATTCTATAATAGTTAATCAGAAGACTGATGGAAGCAAAGAATACACAGGTTCATTATCAGAATCACAAATACCATCATTAATAAATGCATTAGTATCTTTTGGATATAAAAATTCATTTAATGGTTACTGTTCATCATCAATAGGAATTGACCCTATTTCTATTAACATTACAAAGGATATTCTTGTAAAAGAAGTTAATGGAAAAGTATCAGTTGATAAAAATGGATTAATTCAAAATATTATTGTATTTGGAGTGCTTTCAGGCAAAGATAAAAACAATCAAGACCATAATTTATCTTTTGATTTATTGTTAAAATTAACAGATGTTAATTCAACAGTTCTAAAAAAACCTGATCTTTCAGGTAAAAAAGTAAGTTATAGGAAAAGAACTTCGATTAATATTGGAATAGCTGATGCAGGAAAATACATTGGACAATATAAAAATAATATTGTAATTGAAAAAGATGGGAAACTACAAAAAATTGGTGAGAGAATTATTGATATTACCAGCATTGATGAAAAATATATTAAAGGAAGATATCATGAAGAATATGAAAAAGGATATGAACAATATTCAAAAGATATAAAGGACATTAAATTTGATTCTGTAAGGATTCAGGAATCAGGTGATTCAAACTTTAATTATGTTGATGATAAGTCAGGCAAAACTATGCATGGAAGTATTTATATTTATAATGATGAACCAATAGTAATTTTTTCTATTGATCAATCAAAAAACAATTCAGGATATAATGTAATGTTTGAAAAAGTATTAGATTAATTTTAGCTCTATACTTTCCTCGGTCACATTTAGTTTCAATAAATTTGTAAATGATAGCTCGGTAAAGCTTATTATAGAAATTTAATAGAACTTTGTGACCGAGGATAGTATATTTATTTAAAAAATAAATATTTCAGCTGCAATTACAGGACGATATTGTCCCTTCAGGAGGAATTTTAAATGGAAAAAGTTATAGAGATAATAAATCTTACTAAATTGTATAAAAACAAAAGAGGAATCTTTGACATAAATCTAGAAATACATAAAGGAGATATATTTGGTTTTTTAGGACCAAATGGAGCAGGGAAAACTACAGCTATGAAAATAATGACTGGACTTGTAAGACCAGACAGTGGTGATGTGAAAATATTAGGTCACAGTATTTTAGAGGAATTTGAAAAAGCAATTGAAAATGTAGGATGCATCATTGAAACCTCCGAAGCATATAACTATTTAACTGCTTATGAAAATTTAAGACAGTTCTCAAGGTATTATAAAAATGTAGATGAAGCAAGAATACAAGAGGTTTTAATGCTTGTAGGTCTTTCAAAATATAAAAATGAAAAGCCAAAGAAATTTTCTCTAGGAATGAAGCAGAGGCTTGGTATTGCTGCTTCCATATTATCAAAACCTAAGGTGGTTATATTAGATGAGCCTTTAAATGGACTTGATGTAGAAGGCATGATAGATGTGAGAAACATTATTAAAAATCTTACTGAAACAGAGGGTACAACCTTTTTTATTTCAAGCCATCTTATTCATGATGTAGAGCTGACCTGCAATCGTATAGGAGTAATTTATGGCGGAAAGATGCTTAATGTAGATACTACAAGTAATATATTAAATAATTATGCATCTCTTGAAAATTATTTTATTAGCGAGGTGGAGAGAAATGGCAGGATTTAAAGCAGCATTAATAAATGAAATGGAGAAACTCTATAAAAAGAAAAAAGGATTAGTTGCATTAATATTGTCTTTAGCTTTTATTATAATTGGACAATTTTCTGTATCAGTATTAAGAAAAGGTTTTGGAGTAAGAGGGACTGGCAGTACAGAGTTTCCTATATTAATATTGTCATTATTTACTTATACAATACTTCCTCTATTTACAGCACTTGTTGCAATAGATTGTTTCTCAGGAGAATTTTCTCATAATACTATGAAAATTGCCATAACAAGACCAGTATCCAGATTTAAATTTTTTACTGCTAAAATATGTTCTATATTGGTTTTTTCAGTAGCAAATCTTTTATTTGTGATGATTTTTTCGATAATTGCAGGTGTGATTTTCAACGCAAATTCATTTACATTTCAAGGTATTTTAAGAATCATTATTTCTTATTTGGTAACAATAATGCCTATGATTGTATTAATAATGGTTATTGCATTTTTTGCTAATATATTTAAAAATAGTGCAGAGGTATTCTTTGTTACAATAGTTTCATTTGTTCTTTTTAAAGTATTAGGTATTATATTTGCTCAGTATTCATCTTTGTTTTTTACATCTTTTATGGATTGGTATAATTTATGGATTATGGATAAGCTTCCTTTAGCAAAGATTTTTCGTGAATTTGTTCTTATGCTAAGTTATGCTATAATATTATTTACAGGCAGTTTTTATTTCTTCGATAAAAAGGAATATTAATTAATTTAGAGCTAAGTGGTGAAAAAATGAATATAAGAAAACGTCTGATACTTACAAA
>JAUZPN010000083.1 GCA_030705885.1 Bacillota bacterium
CATTTCCAGCTTCTCCAACAACCTCAAAGGTTTCACTTTCTAATGTTAATATTTTTTTTATAACTCCTCTGGTATCTTCAACATCATCAGCAATTAATACTTTAATTTTGTCCATGATAACCTTGTTACCTCCATTCGCTGGTGACACAAATATACTATCCTCGGTCACAAAGTTCCACTAAATTTCTAAAAGAAGCTTCTCTCCGCTATCATTTATAAATTAAGTGGAACTAAATGTGACGAGGAAATTATACTTCGTTTATCATATTTAATTTGTGAGTACAGGTATTTTTATAGTGTCACCTACATTTATCTGATTCTCATCCTTTATACCATTAACATTCTGTATTATTATATATTTATCTGCATCTCCATAAAAATATATACTTATCTGCCTTAATGAATCTCCTTCCTTAATCTTATAGTACCCATATTTTTCACCCGTATTATTCTCAGTATTGCTGCTAGATGCTGTACTTTGAGTATTACTGGAAGTATTTTGAGTGCTTGATGCGTTATCATTACTATTTACATTTCCCTGAGACGAACTAGATAGAGAACCATCACTAATCAGCTGGCTTCCAGTAATTCCAGTTGTTTTATTATCTTCTTCCTTTTTTAAAGGCCTAAGTACTAATTTCACATTACCCATACTTTCAGCTAAAATCATTTTTTCAACTTCTGATATAGGTACAGATAGAGTTACAAAAAAATTATTTGGAACTTTGTCTAATTGTTTTTCATCCCTATTTATCTGAGTATCAATAGCTAGTACCATTATATTTTGTATTATAGTTTTTGCTTGTTCTTCTCTAATTACCTTTGTGCCATCCTTTTTCTCTGCTAAGAAAACTACAACATCAACATAATCTCCAGGCTTAATTAAATCTGCAACACCTGAATCTCCTGCAGCATTCATAGAAACTGCCCTATGGTTATCCTCAACTTTATAACCTAACTCGTTGCCGTCTTTATCAACAAGTTTATCTGTGCTAAAGCCTTCGTTTGATAAAATATCATATTTTGTATATTTTCCTGAAATCTTTGATTCATCACTAATATAATTATTAAAAATTGAATCTGCAGGAACTTCAATTTTCTTTATCATTTTATCAGTAATCTGCGTTCTTGCTGGTATCTTTTCTGAAGCAACTAAAATAGTAATCTTTTTAACTTCTTCTTTTTTTGGTGATTTTAATGATTTTAAATAAGCAAATATACATATAGAAGCTGCAATTGCTAAAATAAAAGATATTATTATAAGTTTTTTACCTGCATTATTCAATTTTGTGCCCTCCATTCTATGTTTTATTTCTAATTGTCTCTTGTTAGTTTTGCACCATATGCTCCTGTATCACTCAAGGTATCATCAATTTTACCTTTAATAACATATCTTACAAAACGCCCTGTTATCTCCATTTTGCCTGCATTTTTACCAACAGTTTCTACATAGAATTCAGCAAAGCCTATAACAAGTACCTGTTCTCTCCCGTTTACCTGCATGGAATCTACTAAAGGTATTGTCCATAATCGTATTGAATTTCTTGGGAAATTATAAACTGTACTATTTTCAGAGTTTATAAAATTTTCCACCTCTTCAGTACTGAGATAATCTGAAATATCACTTATTACTCCTGCCATATTACCTGGCTCAGTGCTTATATAATCACCAACAGAGACAGTTCCACTATAGCCATATAGAGTATTATTTCTGAAAACATTTGCTCCAGTTCCTCCTAAAGCAAGAGCTCCATAATTTCCGTTATACCCGCTTCCTGCACCATTCTTTAAAGTCACAACATCACCATATGAATAATTATATTTTTCAACTGCAAAAGGTCTAATACCTCCTGTTACTGATTTTAATGGTGCTATTACAGCTTTTGTAGAGCAATTTATATTGCCTTCTTTAATTCCAATAATAGGTGCAAAAATATATTTTATATTTTTAGAAGCTTTTATTTGAATACTTTTTTTATCTGAACCAATTATTACACTTGATGTTCCTTGTTGTACATTATTTTTACTAAGATAATCATTAGCTACAGTATAAGCTTTTGAACTATCCTGTGTTAATTCCAATGAAGATGCTAGAGCTGCAGAATCAATAGCATCTGTTAACTGAGCTTTATCAACATAAACAATTCCAATATCTACTACAAATGCTGTAAATGCAAATAATGATACAACAACAAGACATAATATTATGGCAATATTCCCTTTTTCATTTAGTTTTCTCATATATCATCCCTCATTTTATTCTTATTGAGATTATCAAATTATTCTCATTCAATTCTCATAGAGGTCTGTGTTTTAATTACTACATCATTTTTCAATATTCCACTTATTATTGGAACTGTTAAATGATAATCATAAGTTACTACAGCAGTGATCGTATCACCTGAATTTCTAGCACCTGCCACAGGTGCTAGACTCACGACTAAATTTTGTTGATTTAAGTTAGTAGAATTCGATGATATTATATTCTGAATATCTGTATCAGTTGCTCCAACACTTCCAAGTCTTGCAACTTCTCTTGAAATATTCTGAATTGTAAGATATGAATTCAGTATCATACCTAATTCAGCAATGCCCATTACAATTAGTAAAAGTATAGGTAATACTATTGCAAACTCTACAAGAGACTGACCTTTTTCGTTTTTTATGATATTCTTCATAACTATCACCTTCTTACAATTAAATTTATAATATTTCTAAAAATGCTCTAACCATAACATGATTAGAGCATTTTAGAGCAATATTCTCAATTTGTAACAAACCTCCAATCAGAGATTTACTTAGGAATATTTTTATAATTATAATCATATTAACAATAAAAGCAAATTTAGCTGCATCTGTAATCACTAAACTATTTAAGGTTATCAACAATAGCTTGAAACTTAGCTGCAATAGCTGGTCCAAGTAATACTAGCACTGCAATAACAACTACTGCTATAAGTCCTACTAATAATGCATATTCAACCATGCCCTGCCCTTCTTCATGTTTTAAAAGTGACATCATCCGATTTCTAAATAATTTTATCATTTTTAATTCCTCCCTTAATTTATATTTTTAGTATAATTTTTAATATCTGTTAACGTTTTCACCCTATCTATAATTATGAAATTATTTAAGCGAGTTAACTATAGTTGTAAATTTAGCTGCAATAGCTGGTCCAAGTAATACTAGCACTGCAATAACAACTACTGCTATAAGTCCTACTAACAATGCATATTCAACCATGCCTTGTCCTTCTTCATGTTTTAAAAGTGACATAATCCGATTTTTAAATATCCTTATCATTTTTAATTCCTCCCCTATATTTAATTTTAATATTATTTTTAATTTATTTTATGTTTTAATTATAATCTTTTATTTTATGTTCTAATAGACTATAAACGTCCTATCTTATAAGTAAAAAAGTCAATAAAAATAGGGACTTTAGTCCCTATTTTTATATATTAATTATTAATCATCGGATGAAAATCTAGACATGTAGTATTCTTCAATGTTATTTTTTATTGCTAATATTGTCGCATGTACACGATCTGGAGCATTAATCTTTCTAAAAATATTAGTGGCATAATTTTTAACAGTCTTTTCTGACAAATACAGCTCATTGCCTATTTCTTTGTTGCTCATTCCTTTAGATATTTTTAGCAGCACTTCAATTTCACGTTTTGATAAGCAGTCTAAAATATTATTTACTTTTTCTTTTTTATTTTTAAGTGCTCCAAAAAGCATAGAAACTAATGATTTATCGATATATTTTTCACCTTGAAACACAGTTTTTACTGCATTTATAATTTCTTCTCCTGCAGAATCCTTAAGCATATATCCATCTGCGCCTATGTCAATAGCTTGATGTATAGTTTTTTTATCATTTTCTACCGTCAGCATAATTACTTTAATATCACTATACTTTTCCTTTATATTCTGCAGCACATCAATTCCATTCATAACAGGCATATTTAAATCAAGCAGCAGTACATCTGGCTTTTCAACTTTTATTAAATTCAAAGCTTCGCTGCCATTTTGAGCTTCACCAATAATCGAAAAATCATTTTCGAAGCTTAATATTCTTTTTAAGCCTTGTCTTATTATGTCATGATCATCAGCTATAAATATTTTAATCTCCTCTTTTTTCACTTTTAATCACCTCTCGATTAATTGGAAGCTTTACACTATAGGTTGTTCCTTTTCCTATTACTGATTTAATATCAATTTCTCCTTGAAGCTGATTAACTCTTTCCAATATACCAATTAGTCCATAGGAATTTCCTTTTGTTTTAACTCTATTTAATGTTTCATCAACATCAAATCCCTTACCATCATCCGAAATAATAAGCATTAAATATTTTGTTCCAAAATCCAGCTTAACTACAGCATTTTTTGCTTCTGAATGTTTTTTCATATTATTAAATATCTCTTGTATTATACGATATACTGCAACTTGTATAATTGGTTCAATTTCATCTTTAATAGTCTTTAACTTTAACTCAATTTGAATATTCGATTTTTCACTGATAGATTTAGTAGTTTCTTGAATAGTCTGATTCAATCCCAAATCATCCAGAGACATAGGTCTTAAATCATAAATAATACTCCTCACTTCTTTTAATGCTTCCTTTACACTTTCTTTTAAATCTTGCAGTTCATTTAAGCCTTTTTGTAAATCATTTTCAATAACCTTCTTGCAAATATCAACCTTCATAATAACATTTGCCATATACTGTGCTGGTCCATCATGAATATCTCTTGAAATTCTCTTTCTTTCATTTTCTTGTGCTTCTAATATTTTAATTCCAATAAACATCTCAGAATTTTTATCTGCCGATTCAAAAGCTGAAAGTACATCTCCTTCAAGATATCCTAATGCAATACTGACTTGATTTACTACTTTTTCAGCATTGTCTATTCCTACTAAAGATTTTTTTAAAATTAATTCTAAATTATATCTTTTCTCTTTTAAAACATTTTCTTCACTAGTTTTCGCCATAAATTTTATTTTAATATCAGATGCTTTTTCATACACAGTCTTAATATCAGCTTCAGTATAATAATTAAAATTTTGAGAAACTTCAGCAAGCTTTTTTCTCATCATTTTATCTTGTTTTTCAAGTTCATCCACTTCATTAATAACATTTTCTAAGTCTTTTTTTATTTTTTCAAGTTGTAACTTATACTCTTCATGTTCACTTCGTAAATCATCTACAATTTGAAGAATTTGTCCCCTGCTCGATCCTATTCCCTCTATAATTTTTTTAATAATGCTGTTAATCTTAGAAATATCTATATTATTGTTCATTTTAATCACCTTCAAATATAATAAATAATTTATTACTAGTTTTCCTATGTATAAAAATGAAATGCAGCAAAACTTCCTATAGCCAAAAACGGTCCTAAAGGAATATGTTCTTTTAGTCCTTTAATTCGTGATACTAACAAAATTAATGATATAATTGCTGCTAAAATAAAAGAAAACATTAGAGAATACATAACCCTCCTCAAGCCTAAAAACAATCCAAGTACAAACATTAATTTTATGTCTCCACCTCCAATTGATTTAGGTACTAATCCCATAATAAAAAGAATTATCCCGCCAGCTAACATTCCAAGTAAAGCATCTAATAAAGTAATATTCCATATAAAAACCAACACTATCCCTAATATAAATGCAATCAGCAGCAGTTTATTAGGAATAATATTATGAATTAAATCTATAAATGATACAACAATTAATATACAATCAAAAATAACTGCCTTAATAAATAACATAGAAAAGCCAAATTTATAATATGAAATTAGTATCAATAAACTTGCAGTAACAGCTAATATATATATATATTTTAAATTAAAATTTAAAAAAGTGCGGATATTATCTTTATATAAAATAATTGCTTCAGAAGATTTTTTTACAACGAAATATAACATTACACCAATTATTATTGACATCATTAATAACAAAATAATCATACTTCATTCCACCCTTAAATAAAAGTAAACGTTTTCCATTAATTGATCAATTGAATAAATATATTGTTTAATCTATTATAAAATATGTCGTATCATTTGTATATATTTTTTTGAATTATTTTACTTAAGTTAAACTTTTAATTAAATATATTGTCAGCAACTAGATATTTTATTATATATTTGATTAAATAAAAATATATTGTTATACTATCCTTGGCATCAAAGTTCCACTAAATTTCTAAAAAAAGCTTCTCTCGCTATCATTTATAATTTAATGTTTAAAATATAATTAATGTTTAATCAGGGGGTATAATATGAAATATGGTCTTGTATTAGCTGGAGGTGGAGGGAAAGGTTCCTATCAAATTGGTGTTTGGAAAGCACTTCGTGAACTAGGAATTGAAATTGAATCAGTAACAGGTACATCAGTAGGTGCCTTAAATGGTGCTCTTATAGCTCAAGGCTCTTTTGATGAGGCTGTTGAATTATGGACTACTATAAATGTAGAAAAAGTATTGAATGTAAATCAAAATATTTTTAATGGATTACTTAACCCTAGTATAGCTGATTTACCAAAATTAAACCGTGATATACTGGCAAATGATATTTCAAAAATTATTCAAAACAAAGGTTTAGATATTTCTCCTTTAATTGAATTACTTTCTGAAGTAATTGATGAGGAAAAGGTTCGCCAATCTGAAATTGATTTTGGGTTAGTCACTGTATCGCTTACAGATAAATGTCCTTTGGAAACATTCATAAAAGATATTCCTCAAGGTAAATTGCAGGATTATATGCTGGCATCTTCTTTTTTACCATGCTTTGCACCAATAGATCTTGATGGGAAACGTTTCATGGATGGTGGTTTTTATGATAATCTTCCAATTAACTTAATCATAAAAAAAGGTATTAAAAACATTATAGCTGTTGATCTTCATGCTATAGGTTTTAAAAAACATGTAAATGTAAAAAATCTTAATATAACATATATAGAACCTTCAGGGAATACCGGAAAAGTGCTTGATTTTAATTCTGAGGTTTCCAAAAACAATATTCAAATGGGGTATTTAGATACTTTAAGAACTTTTCGAAAGCTAAATGGTAACCTTTACTATTTTCTAGATTATCCTAATGATGAAATAATGCTTCCTTCAATAAATAAAATTAATGAACATGACATATTAAAAGTGTTTGAATTGCTTAGACTTAAATTACCACCTACAAAACGTAATTTACTTGAAAACGCAATACCCAAGATAGCTAATAAATTTGGATGCACACGAGAAGACAACTATGCTGATTTGCTTATTAGAATTATTGAATATTTAGCAGATATTCATCATATTCCGCGTTTAACAAAATATAATTATAAAAATCTTATTGAATTAATAAAAAATGGAATAAATATATCTCGGCCATCAAGTTTTATAAATTATTCTCTTCAGTCTTTGAAAGATAATTTAGTTTTTTCATCACAGAAATACAAGATTGCAAATTTTATATTGGAACACTTCTACTTGTTCAATTGACAATTGACAATGGACAATTATGGTGAATTTTCCTCCGCTTCTCTTCGGAAAATCTTTACATAGAATTAATAACCAGCTCAATAATTTTCCAGAGAAAATTTATCGAGCTGGTTATTAATTTTTCAGCAGCAGCAGCGAAGGAAAAACATAATTCACTCTCAACTATATGTTAAACATTATCCACTAAAAATCGTCTAAATTCTATACTCAAATATGCTGCTATTAACTATTTCATTAATTAACCTTTGTTCCACCCCATTCAATAACTGTAAATCCATTTCTGTCAAAATGCTTAAGCTTTTGTTCTTCTATATTTACAGGTTTATTTAATGGTTTATAAAGCATCATTACTCTTAATATGGAATCTGGTTTTGGATTTATATCAAGTTTTGCAGTTTTGTCATAATCTTCACCTGCAAATGTTATAAGATTGTACTTATTCTGCTGCAAAATAGGAAGCCAGTACACAATAAACTCATTATACTCTTTTGGAGTTAATCCTAAGTATGCAAGTTTTTCTTGAAGAAATTTTTCCGTATCACTGCCTTTTACTACAAATCCTTTTGACATATCATATTTATTATTAGAAGTTCCTTCCCAATACAAATATGAATATTCTTTATTATCATAAATATTAGTTAATGTACCATCTGGTTTTGCTTTTACTTTCCAACCATCATTATATTTTGGATAAGTGCAGGTAAGTTTGCCCTTATAATCTAATTTTACGCTCACAGTTTGCTCTGAAGTTGGATATAAATAAATTACTGGCTTATCTGCTCTCTTATCATCTGGATTCTCTGCTGTATTGCTAAATGGATTGCTGCATGCTGATAATATTAGCGTAATTAATAAAACTAAACTAAGAAATATTATTTTTGATTTTTTCATACAAATCCCCCTCATCACATTTTAAAATTTAGTATTATTTCCACATTATTTTATTTATTATAAAAAGTATATCATAATATAAATATTTATCAATACATTTTTCATATAGGCAATTACCTATATCAAATATAGAATTATACAATTAGACTTATCATACATATTATGCTACTATATGACCATAATATAATTTGTGGTGCCAATTATGGCAGAAAGGAGAATAAAATGTCTATTAGTGCAAGAAATCAATTAAAAGGAAAAATTGAATCTATTCAAGAGGGTGCAGTTAATGCAATCGTTACTTTAAAAACAGATGGTGGTGATAAGATTACTTCTAGTATTTCTTTAGAAGCAGTAAAGGATTTAGAACTTGTTAATGGCAAAGAAGCTGTTGCTGTTATTAAAGCTACAGAAGTACTTATTGGTATAGGAGATTTTAAGCTTAGTGCAAGAAACCAGCTTTCAGGTGAAATTGTAAAAGTTCAGGAAGGTGCAGTTAATGCTATTGTTACTTTAAAGACAGAAAGTGGAAGTACAATTTCTTCTACAATTTCAATCTCTGCAGTAAAAGAACTTGGACTTGCAGCTGGAGTTAAAGCAAAAGCTGTTATTAAAGCTACATCTGTTTTAATTGCTGTATAAGTTATATAAGATTATAAAATATAAGCATTTATATAAAAAAGGCCTTGCAAATTTTCAAGTGATAAATATCAAATTGAAAATTTACAAGGCTTTTAGTATTTACATTTCATGGCATATTTTTATAAAATCTTTCATAGTACTTGTTAAAAACTTATTTTTATGATATACAATTGCAAGTTTTCTGCTAAAGTCCATATCTTTTACTTTGAGTTCTTTTAAAGAACCTAATGATATATATTCTTTAACTAATTGAAAAGGTACTACTGCAATTCCCATATTATTCTTTGCTGCATTAATTATAGCTGTGGTACTTGTACTTTCCCAATAAGGCTTAATAAATAAACCAGCTTGATTCATCCTTTGTTCAAACAAGTTTCTGACGCCTACTCCCTTTTCCCTTAAAAGAAGGTGTTCATTAACAATATCATATGCAGTCACCTCTTTTTTAGAAAATAAGGGGTGACTTGGATTTGCTGCAATGACAATTCGATCTTCACACAAAAATTCTTTCATCAAATCAGGCTCAGATTTCTCTTCCATAAGTGCTAAATCAATTTCATTTTTTCTAATCATTTCCATAAGAACAGAAGCTTTATTTACAATTACCATAATTTCAGATTGTGGATATAAGTATTTAAATTTCTCAATGTATTTATTTATTAAAACAGCACCTACTGTAAAATTAGCACCTATTATTAGTTTTTTCTTAACAGCATCTTCTTTAATGCTATCTTCTAATTCATCAAAAAGTTTTATAATATGTATTGCATATTGATATAACTTTTCTCCAGATTCAGTAACATATAATTTACGAGCTAACCTCTCAAAAAGAACTACCCCATAATAATTTTCAAGTTCTTTAACTGCCTGACTCACAGAAGGCTGTGTCATAAATAATTTATTTGCAGCAACTGTCATGTTCTTTTCATCATGCACTATAACAAATATCCTCAAATGACGTATTGTCATGTAGCTTTCTCCCCTAATTATTTAATGAATAAAATTTGTAGGTGTAGTTTTTTCTCTTTCTGGCAATGCTATACCTGCTTTTATTCCAGCTTCTTTACATTTTAAGAAAAATGCCATATTTCTGCCTAATGTACGCATAATCTGTAGACCTTCAAGGTCTTTTTTCACATCTTCTGGAGTCTGACCATGTACCATATTCCAATATTGCGAAGAAATAACTGGCATCTGCTTTATTGTAAAGTATTTATTTAGCTGATCAAAAGCTGCTGTAGTTCCTGCTCTTCTTGCTGATATAACTGCTGCTGCAGGTTTCAAATAGAAAGAATCCTTACCTGCACATGAATCTGCAAAAAATACACGATCCATAAAAGAAGTAATTGCTCCGCTGGCTGCTGCATAATGTACTGGTGAACCAAATATATAACCATCAAATTCACCTGCTATTTGAAGAAATTCATTAACTTTATCATCAAATACGCACTTACCTGTTTTAGAACAATTCCCACAGGCAATACATCCAGCTAATGGCTTCATTCCAATGTGAAATACTTCTGTTTCTATTCCTTCATGATTTAAAATTTCTGCTATTTCATTTAATGCTGTATATGTGCATCCTTTTTCATGTGGACTTCCATTTACTAATAATACTTTCATATACTCATTCCCTCCATAATTAATTATTTGATTTGCTTTAGTATGTTATTCTTATTTGTCCATTAGCTTTGCAAGTATATATACTATTTCATCTACCTTCTCTTCCCCTGTATTATTTAAAAATGCATCTTTTACACAATGATTAAGGTGCTGCTTAAGTATCAGCATATTAGCTTTCTTCAGCAGTGCTTGTGCTGCAATTATCTGATTAGCTATATCCATACAGTATCTGCCATCCTCAATCATCTTTATTATACCTTCTATCTGTCCTTTTGATGTTTTTAATGATTGCAAAGCTTTTGTTTTTTCTTCATTCATTATATGTCTCCATCCTTACCCCCCCTCTAGGGGTGTTGTATAATTATAATATATCATTTATTTTAATATAGTCAATAATTTTTTCTTACAAAAAAGGATTTTTAAAATTTATGTAGAATATAAGTACTTTGTATATAACTTTAAAATAATTTAATTTCAGAGTTTTACAATAAACTAAATGTACCTAAGAAGAGTATAAAATGTTATAGGAGGATTTAAAATTGGGAGTTAATTTACAAAAGGGTCAAAGAGTTAATTTAACTAAAAGTGGTGAAACATTATCTACAATTGTAGTTGGACTTGGCTGGGATCCTGTAAAAATAAAAAAAGGTTTTTTTGGTATTGGTTCTAATGATAATATTGACTGTGATGCTTCTGTTTTAATGCTGAATTCAAATGGCAAGCTATCTTCTATGAATGATGTTGTATTTTTTGGTCAGTTAGTTAGTCAATGCGGCAGTGTTCATCATTCAGGAGATAATCTAACTGGAGATGGTGATGGTGATGATGAACAGATAGTAGTTGATTTAAACGGAGTACCAGATCACATTGAAAAACTTGTATTTACAGTAACTGTATGTGATTGTATTAATAAAAAACATCACTTTGGATTAATTCAAAATGCATTTATAAGAATTTTTAACCAGAAAAATAATCAGGAATTAATAACATATAATTTAACTGATAATTATTCTGGTAAAACAGCTTTAATTGCAGGTGAAATTTATAGACATAATGGCGGGTGGAAATTTGCAGCTATTGGTGAAGGCACAATGGATAATGGCATAGGAGATATGTCAAATAGGTTTTTTTAAATGTTATTATCCAAAATAAATCTATGTTCTAATTTTGTAGTTGCTATATTTAAATTAGGCTTGGGCACTGTTACTTTTTCTCCTAATAAAAGTTTTACAGCATAGTAAGGAAAATTGATTCCACAAAAACAGGTTGCATTCAGTCCACCTGCCATTCTAGGATTTATCTCAAGAAGTTTTGGAATATTGTTCTTATATTTTACTTGAATATTGAATATGTAAGGAAGATTATACAAACTTTCTGTTTTTTCAGCTAATGCTATTAATTCAGGAATATCTTCTAAAGCCCTCACTCTAGAATCAACTTTTTTTCTTGGTACTGCAGCAATCAATTCTTTGTTGTATGCAAGGCAGTCTATACTATATTCAGGGCCATCAAGATATTCCATTACCATAATACTTCTAAAAGTTTCTTGTTTACTTAATATTTTTAAGACCTCTTCATAAGAAACCTTATGATTAATATCTCCAAGTAAATTATTTAATGTTGAAGCAGAATCATCAATAACCCTAAAGCCAAAGCCGCCAATAGAACTTACAGGTTTCATACATACTTTATTGTGATTTTCCCTTAATCTTTCATAAGCCTCACGAAATTGAGATGCAGAATTAACTATATAGTATTCAGGAATTGTAAATATATTAGTTGACTTTGACTGTTCATAAAACATAGCCTTATTATCAATAATTTTAAGTAATTCATAATTACCACTTACTAATACCTTTGTTCCAATCTGTTCAAATCTTTTAATATGTTTTGAAATTAATAATAGTTCTGTGTAAGGTATAAATATATCAATTTCGTTTTTTTTGCAAAAATCTATACAATACTCAACGTATTCATCACCTGATAGTTGAGGTTCAACTTCAAAATAATCACAAGCTGTACTATAAATTATATTTTTGTTTGGATGTGATCCATAAATATATACATCCATATTATCAGGATTATTTCTAATAAGATTCATAAAATAATATGCATTACTAAACCACCTATTAAACCATATCTTCTTCTTCATATTTTTCCTCCGTATTTAATCTTCGACAAAATCTACATAACTATTACAGCTTATAATATGCATTCATACAAAAATCAACTATATAATCTATTTTACTGACTTATGAGTTTTTCTAGTTCTAAATTTTTACCCCCTGCCCAACTTCCTTTATCATCTAAAGTTCTATAGATAAACTCTCCTGTTTCAGTAGATTTTATCAAATCATTTTTTCCATCAGTATAATTGATTTGAATTGTATAAGCAGGATTACTATTTTGAGCATCTTTCTCATTTGGATTTTTATATATGTCCGTTTTTGTAGAAATTATACTATCATAAACTTTCTTAACCAATTTCTTATCATTAATAGTTGTATCAGTTTTATTTTTGTCTGTATAGTCTACATGTATGTTAGTTACATTACTCAGATTATCTGTAAGTATAGCATCTGTTGATTTTTTACACCCTTGAAATAAAGCTATAGGCACTATTAATAAAGTTAAAAAAACTATTGATTTCTTTATCATAAAGCCTCCCCCTTAAAACATAATTTTTGATATATAGATTAATATTACTAAAAATTTAATTACCTTGCAATAATATCTTTCAAGGAAGATATTATATCATAAATTATGTCGAATGAATAGTTTATACATCCTTTAATACACACATTCTAATTTCATCAATATATTTATCTGCTGTATTCTCCCCATCCCTTTTATTAAAATTCACTGCTATATTCATTGCTTGATTTTTGCAATATTTTAATATTTCCTCTGTTTTATATTTCCCGTTTTCAACATAAAAAGGAGTGTTTTTTGGTAATCTCAATAAATATTCATCATTGTAATTTAAAATTTTAACTTTTTCCCACAAAAACCAAGAAGCTGTATAAAATTTTAATTTATGTGCTTCATTTCTAGACTTTAAGGCCCAGTCTAAATGCCTTGCAAATAGTGTAATCCCTTTATCAATATCTTTTATTGCATAATAAGCTATATGTCCATCAATATATTCAAGAAAACTTTCATTCTTA
>JAUZPN010000084.1 GCA_030705885.1 Bacillota bacterium
ATAATGTTGATTTTCTAATTTTGATGTTTATTTGTAGAATTGCAGTATGCGATAATGAAATGCCATATATTGTTTTTTATGCTGGTCCCTTGCTAATAATTATCAGCTGAAGTTTTAAATAAGAATATCGCATATTAATTATATAAAGGAGGAGGTAGAATATGGTAAATAAAAAGATATTAAATATTGCATTTTTAAGTACAAGTCCCCCAAGAAAATGTGGGATTGCAACATTTACCAAAAAGAAGTATTTAAAGCTTATTTATATATATTTGTCCTTCATTTATCACGCACTTAATGATAATGGAATGTTTAAGAATTTTATGAGTTATCAAAGAGTGTTTCTTGAAACAGAAGGTTCGGAGGATTGTTTTGGAAGGTGCTTATGGGCTTTAGGATGTACTATATCAAGTCCAGCTATTCCTCAAAATATTAAAAATACTTGTAATTTCATATTAAAAAAAGCTGATAAAAATATAGATGATTTAAATTCTCCTAGAGCAAAAGCATATACAATTGTGGGATTAAGTTTTATTAAAGATCAGGAACAAGCAGTTATTCATATTGAAAAACAAGCAAATTCCTTGATTGAGCAATATAAAATATATAAAGATGGAGATTGGCACTGGTTTGAAGATTCTATTACTTATGGCAATGCATTTTTCCCTTGGTCTTTGTTTTGTGCATACAAAATTTTAGGTGCTGAATGTTATTTAGAAATTGCTAAAGAAAGTATGGATTTTCTTGAAAGTATAGTTATGAAACCAAACTATTTTAAACCAATAGGTTGTGATGGCTGGTTTCATAAAGGTAAAACCCCATCTGAATATGATGAGCAGCCATTAGAGGCATGTGAAATGCTTTATGCATATATGGAATATTATGAAGTTGTTAAAGATAAGAAGCATCTAGATAGTGCTCTAAAATGCTTCAATTGGTATAAAGGTGAAAACTCAAAACAGTTGTGTCTTATTGATAAAGATAGTGGTGCTTGCTATGATGGAATTAGAGAAAATGGTTTAAATCTAAGCCAAGGATCGGAAAGTATTATTTCTTATGGAATGGCAGTTATGAAAGTTCCAAAATAATAAAGCTCTTTACATTGGTATATTGTATCAGTGTAAGGAGCTTTGCTATTATATCTGCTCCAAAGGATACATCATATATTAAGTTAACTTTATAGTTATTAAAATATAGCAGCAATTACATTTTAAGAATCTCCCACATCAACGCTGTAATGTATTTAATATACTTAGCATTTGATATTTCTATAATTTATATACTATTACATTTGAGTGTATCAGTCATTTACCATCTTTAGTAACAACATAGATTTGTTCATCAGCTTGTATTCCTGCATAAACGACATCCTTGATATTATTTATATTTCTTGATTTCAATTGTGATTTAATCCAATCTTCATCTTTTTTAATTAAGGGTAAATGTGATGATAAAATATTTCCATCTAAAACGATATCCATCATCATTCCTACTTTTGGCTTTTTAATATTCATATCACCAACAGTTACTGATGTAAGTTCTGCTTTTTTTAAAACGCTAAGCTTACCATCAGGTTCTAATATTGCTATTTCTACATCCGTAATATTAAAAATATCTTTATTTCTTAACTGCATTAATAAATCTCCAATATTATATTTAGCTTTCTTCATATTCTTATAAATGACTTTTCCTTTATCAATAATTAATAATGGTTCACTATCTATTAATAATCTTAATTTAATATTTTTTAATGTTATTTCTGAAGTTAATATTGTAAGAGCACTCCATGTCACAAGAGAAATGATACCATCTATTATTTTAACATTTTTAGTTATTGCTACTTCTGCACCAATAGAACCTATTGTTATTCCAACCACATAATCAAAATAAGTCAATTGAGATATTTGTTTTCTTCCCATAACTCTTGTAAATATAACCAAAACTAAATAAGTAAGAATTGATCTAAATAAGAGTATTAGATGTTCATTCATTTTTTTAACACTTCCCCTTAATGCTGCTTATATAGACTTTATTATAACTATTTATAATATTTAATATACTGTGAAATTTGTTACTTTACTTAAGGTTTATGGTGACATTAAAACTTCAAGAATCATGGTTTATCTCCGTCTCCTGATGCATATTTCATTAATTTGTCAATATTATTTTCTCCAATAGAGTTATCATTTATCAGAGTGCTATAAACCTCAGGTATTATTTGTTTGTAAATGCTTTTATCTAAAAGCATTTTCCCACCTTCATTACTCTCTACCCAATAACCTAAACCACTATACACGCCAAAGTTCTGAAAATTATCCTGCTTTAAAAATAATACTACTTCTTGGTTTGTCCGCATGGCACTGATTCCAGATAAGCTTTTATAATCTATATCTATAAGTGTGTCAGGAGATTTCCCAAAATAGGGATCAAAATCTGATGGTTTTGTTTCAAAGTCCTTTTTTTCGTTATCGGAGGTGTTATCAATGTAATCCTTCAAGGTTGTAACTCCGCCTGATTCAAAAACTGTTATTTTATCATCTTGTTTAATTCCTGATTTATAACTTTTTTCAACTATAATAACAGACTTTGTATATAAAGTTTTAAAAAAATCAGTGTGCACCCAAAAATAATCTGTGCTATACACATATCCTTTTACAACACTATCTGAATATGTAAAAAGACTTTGAATATTTGTATGGGCGGGAGCTTTAAGATCCACACTGGCACTGGCACTATTGCTAATACTAAGTGGATTTTCGGTCTGCAACCTGTATTGAACGGTATTTGGGCTATATATAATGGTTTGTTTTTTGTGTAACGCAGTTCCATCTTTTATGGTTGGATTATGAACAGCAATCTCAGCTTTTTTTGAGTGTTCTGGATTTCTCAGTGTTTGTACTTTATTGAATAATGCAGTGGTTAAAATAAGTATGGCAATGCAGGCTGCAAAGATTCCAAATTTACGTAAAAATCCACTATCTTTTTTCATGTATTCATTTTTAGAACTAACAAGTTTATTTTGATTTGAATGTTTATTTGATTTGCTTCTTAATTTTTTTATAGTGTTGTCTTCAAGTTTACTACTTACTAAAACTTTATCCATTATTTCTTTATAATCTTCAAGCATCAAAAACAACTCCTTTCAACTTTTTTTCTAATATTTTTCTAGCTCTGTGCAGTGATGTACGAACTGATGCTTCACTACAGCTTAAAATTTCTGAGATTTCTGAACTTGTATATCCTTCATAATAAAAGAAGTGTATTATGGTATGATATTTTTGATGCAAAGACAGTACAGCATTAAATACATCTATTCCATTTGAAATATCCACATCATTAAAAGGCAAATCATCTTCCAAGTTAGTAACTCTGTTTTTCAAAAAGGATCGCAACTGATTTTTGCATAAATTAATAGTCATTCTGATGAGGTAAGCCTTCTCATGTTCTATACTTTGAAATTCTATAGGATGCTTCATAAGTTTTAAGAATACTTCCTGATAGATATCTTCTGATTCGGACATATTTTTCATATACGAAAAGGCTACTCTAAGAATAGTATTTCCCTGTCTTTTAAGAATTTCTATAATAACATCATCTGTATACAACGATTTACTATCCAAGATTAAAACCTCCTTTTGTTAATAATACAATTTTCATGATTAAAATGTTACAAATATTTTTTAATTTATTATTTTTTTTAAAAGGTATTATAAAAAATTTAAAAATGGTATATAATAATATATACAAACATACATTCTTAATTAATAAAGAGGTTTTATTTATGAGTAGGTTAATTTTTCATATTGATGTTAATAGTGCTTATCTTTCATGGGAAGCAGCATACAGGCTTCAGCAGGGAGAGAGGATAGACCTTAGAATAATACCATCTGTAGTAGGTGGCAGTGAGGAGTTGAGGCATGGAATTGTATTAACTAAATCAATACCTGCTAAAAAATTTGGTATACAAACAGGAGAGACATTATTTAATGCTAGATTGAAATGTCCAAATTTAGTGGTAGTACCTCCAAGATACTGGTTATATGCAGTGCAGCAAATATATGCATCAAATTTTAGAAGAGTATACGCCTAATATACAAAGGTTTTCTGTAGATGAAAGTTTTTTAGATTTTTCGAATATGGAAAACTTATATTCCGACTATATGATACTTGCAGAAGCTATAAAGGAGAGAATTAAACGGGAATTAGGATTTACAGTTAACATAGGTATATCAAATAATAAATTATTGGCAAAAGTAGCTTCAGACTTTAAGAAACCAGATAGAGTACATACTCTTTTTCCAAATGAGATAAAGGAAAAAATGTGGCCGCTGCCTGTAGAAGATTTATTTATGGTTGGCAGGGCTACAGCACCTAAACTGCATAATATAAATATTAATACAATAGGAGACTTGGCAAATTATGATATAGATATTTTGAAGAATAAATTTAAGAGTCATGGTCAAGTAATTTATAATTATGCAAATGGTATAGATGATTCAGAAGTTAGAAAGAGTAATTATGTTGAAATGAAGGGTATAGGTAATTCTACAACCATGGCTTTTGATGTTGAAGATAAAGAAACAGCACATAAAGTATTACTTTCTTTGTGTGAAACAGTTGCCATGCGGCTGAGAGATTCACGGAACTGCTGCAATGTTGTAAGTGTTAGTATTAGGGTAAGTGATTTAATCTTTTATTCTCGTCAAAAGAAACTTATAGTACAAACGGATTCTACTCGTAAAATATATGAAACAGCATGATATCTGTTTGATAATGTGTGGAAAGGCAATCTGGTGAGACATCTTGGAGTTCATATTACAGATTTTTGTGATAATGACTTTTATCAAAGTTCTTTTTTTTGATACTTTTAATTATGAAAAAGATAGAAAGCTTAATAAGGCAATTGATGAAATTAGATTAAAGTATGGCAATAAGTCTGTAGTTAGATCATGTTTTATTCATTCAGGATTAAGCCCAATGTGTGGAGGTGTAGGTGAAGAAGATTATCCTTTGATGAGTGCTATGTTATAGAGGGAGGCATTAATACTATGAAGGTTTTGGCACAACCAATTGAGATGATTTCCTATACAAATGATAGGGGAGAAATAAGGCCTATAAGATTTAGAATTCAAACAGAAGATGGAACAGTTAAAGTAATTAAGATAGATAAAGTAATTGTTAAAGAAATTGAAAAGCTGGCAGGTAATCAAATGATTGTTTTTAATTGTCAGAGTGTTATTAATAATGATATAAAGCGTTTTGAAATAAAGTATGAGCTGAAAACATGTAAATGGATATTATTTAAAATATAGCAGTATTTATATTTTAAGAATTTTTAGTATCAATAAAAAATTCCAGTTTATGCTGTAGAACCTAAGATTGGCAGCATAAACTGGAATTTTAATTATTTTTGTCTGTAAAGGATTGAGAAATAAGTGATGTTAAAGTTTTAATCCCTTCAGGTAATAAATGTACACCATCACCATCAAAATACTCTGGATGATTAATTGATGATGAATACCAATCAACCAAAGTAACATTGCCATATTCATCAGCTTTTTTACGTAATGATTCATTTACCAAGCTTTCCCATTCACGTGGTACTCGCACATTTACTAAGTAAATATGTGTTTTTGAAAATGATTGTATTACAGTATCAATTTGCTCATCAGTAAAATAGCCATTTGTCCCAAGTTCAAGTATAACAGCATTATTTGGTTCATTAAAAGATGCATAATTTTGTGCTAGTTCAGGAACTTGATACATTTGCCTTCCTATTTTTCCATCAGTTGTTATATTAGGATAGGTAGTTTTTAAACTATCATCAATATCTAACATAATAGAATCTCCTATTGCAAGTATTTGATTATAGGGATTAGAATTTTTAATCATAGTTTCATCAGTTGCTTGATTTTCTCCTGTAGGACTTGGAACTAAAATATTACTTGATGGTGTAACAGTTACAATATTTTTAGATTCTTGTCCAATTTTTTCCGTATGCTGCTTAGCTCTTACCACATAATTGCTGGTAATAATTATTATGATTATTACTAGCGGCAATACTATAGTTGATGTTTTTTTGATAAAAGATGACTTTTTAGTATATGTAAAATTAAGCAAAAAGTATTTTTTAAAATAATCTTTAAAGCCATATTTTCGAATAGGCATTTCTACAAATCTGTATGAAAGCTCTGCAATTATAAATATAGCAGCAATTTGAATACCAATACGTAAATATGAAGGATTACCTATCTCATTAATTGGGGTGGTTAAAACAATAATAGGATAATGCCACAGATAAATTCCGTAGGATCTTTTACCAATATATTGTACTGGTTTCAATGAAAATAAGTAATTTAAAAAGTTACCAGAATTACATACACAAATTATAAGTAACACAGCATTAAGACTAAATAAAAGGAATCCACCTCTATACATAAATCCTTGATATTCATTTACATATATAATACTTAGAATAAATACTATGAAAGTTATTAAAGAAATAATATTTAAAAATATTGTTTTACAAGTGGACTTTTTATTACATGAAAAATTTCCTATTGGTAAAATAATAGCAAGCCAGCTTCCTAGTAATAATTCAAACGCACGAGTATCTGTACCATAATATACACGGCTTGGATCTGTACCTGGGATATATGATACAGCCATTAGTG
The DNA here is from genome assembly GCA_030705885.1 of Bacillota bacterium. GTDB lineage: Bacteria > Bacillota > Clostridia > Clostridiales > Clostridiaceae > JAUZPN01. The sequence goes on from JAUZPN010000084.1 coordinate 6,675, forward strand.
CAGCTGAACATAATGCTAATATAAACACTAATACAGCAAATTTATATTTTTTCTTAAAAATTTTAATACCTATTAAAAGAATAATCGGCCATATAATATAAAATTGTTCTTCTATTGCTAATGTCCAAAGATTTTTAAATGGTGAAGGCAAACCAAAGCTGTCAAAGTAGGATACTTTATGAAAAATAAACCACCAATTAGTTGCATATACAATAGAAGATACACCATCTAATACAAATTTATTAAAGGATTTTATATCAGTTAGACGCAGCCATAAGAGTACAGATGCTACCATAATATAAACAGAAGGAATTAACCTTCTAATTCTTTTAATCCAAAATTCTCTTAATTTAAAGTTGTTTTCATTTATTGATACCAATATATTGTTTGTTATAAGATAACCAGATATAGCAAAGAATACATCAACTCCTAAAAAACCACCTTTAAAATAATTTAAATTTAAATGATAGACAATAACTGCTAATATTGAAAGGGCTCTTAACCCATCTAATCCGTTTATATATTTAGGGGACCTTGTACTATTTACCATGAAAAATTACCCTCCAAGTAATCTAAAAATATTTTGATTCGACAAATATCTTTAATAGTGATACATATTTTGTATATTTATAAAGCTTATTGTAATAAGTTTAACAAATATGATGAATTAATGCAATATAATATGTAAAATATTTGACTATATTTATTTTAGAAATTCTGGATTAATTAAACAACCAGTTGATGATGTAATCACTAGGGTTACAGCATAAACTGGTTGTTTAATTGTTGTTGTTATATTTATAGATTTTTCAGGTTATCTGTAGTAGTAAATAAATCTTAATTTTATATGACAGTAGATTAGAATTGATAAATGCTTTTGAAAATTGAAATTACAAGTTAAGATCTATTTTATTTTTACCTTCCTTATAATGGTTTAACTTATGAGTTGCAGGACCCTCCAGGATCTCTCCATCATATGTAAATCTTGAGCCATGACAGGCACAATCCCAAGATTTCTCTGCATCATTCCATTTTAATTCACATCCAACATGAGTACAGGTAATATCAACTAAATGTAAATTCCCTTCATCATCTTTATATGCACCACATTTACCACCATCAAGTTCAACTATCTTCCCTTCTCCACATTTAATACTAATATTATTATCGCCAGACTTAATTTTACTTATTATAAGTTCTTTTGCTACATCAAAATTTTCAGTGAATAGTTTTTTATATGCAGCTACAGTGAAAGGTCTTGATGGATTGAATACTTCTTGAAAAGGATTGTCTTTACCTAGAATTTTATCAGTAAGCAGACGGGCAGCAGCAGTTCCATTCGTCATTCCCCACTCTCCAAAGCCTGTTGCAACATAAATGTTTTCATCTTTAGAAGTTATCCTTCCTACATAAGGTACATTATCCAAGGTTATATAATCTTGAGTTGACCATTTATACAAAACATCTTTAACAGTAAAAATTGATTGAGCAAATTTTTCTAGGTTATCATAATGTTCCTTAAAACTACCACCATGAGCAGTTTTATGTCCTTCACCACCTACCAATACTAATTGATTTTCCCCATCATATTGAGCTCTAAGTGAGCGTCCAGGATTTTCAGCATTAATAAATGTTCCTTTTGGAAACTTTTCTTTTATACTTGAAGCAATAACATAAGATCTTTGAGGTCTAAGTCTTGCTAAATATAATCCCATTCCATCATAGCATGGAAAATGTGAGGCAATAATAACTTTTGAGGCTGTGATTTTTTTACCATTATCAGTAATGATTTTAACTGAATTTCCTTTTTCAACTTCAAATACTGTGGTGTTTTCAAATATGAAACTTCCATCACCAGGTATCATGCTGGCTATTGGCAACAGATACTTTCTTGGATGAAATTGAGCCTGATTTTCGAAAACTAGAGATGATTCTATTTTTATATCAATTGGTAACTTATCTATATATTTAGCTTTTATTCCTAGCTTTAAAGCTGCTTCAGTTTCTTTTTCAATATCCTGAATATATTCCTGTTTTGTTGTATACATATATGAGGGTAGTCTCTGAAAATCACAAGCTATATTAAGTTCATTTGCCATGTCTTCAATAAATGATATTGAAGATTCGTTTGCATTTGCATATTGTTTTGCAAGGTCAATTCCCATTAAATTTATAATTTTGTAATATATTAAATGATGTTGAGAAGTTATTTTAGCAGTAGTAAAACCAGTTGCTCCTTGGACAATTCTGCCTGCTTCAATTACAGCAACCTTTACTCCCTGCCTTTTTAGTAGAAAGCCTGCAGTTATACCAACAATTCCACCACCTATAATTGCCACATCTGTATTTATGTCTTCATTTAATGATGGGTAATCTGTTTTTGGTGTAGATTCTATCCAATAGGATTTTAAGTATTCTTCAATATTTGGTGATATGTTATTTAATTTATTCATAAAAATCCTCCTTTTAATATTTAATATTTAGTACTCTTAGGATTTGATATTTCTATAATTTATATACTATTACATTTAAATGTGTTAGCTATACTTTCCTTTTCACATTTAGTTCAAATTAATTTTTTATATGCATTTTTCCTGTAAATAAATAGTTCTAAAGTTGAAAATTCTCATTATATGACATATAATATTATTCATATAATAAATATCTTTATTTATTGTATTTTTAAGTTCATTTAAACTTTGTTATATGATAATACTCTTTTTTGGTTGGTTTGTATTTCAATTAATCATATATAAAACTTAGTGATTATACAGCTTTACAGTAATTTTTGTTAAAAATTTTTATAGCAGGAGAATGATATGGATAAATATATACAAATAAAAAAACTATTTGAAGAAAACAAGAATGAAGAAAATGCAGTTAAGATGGCAGCATATATGAGAAATTTATTTTCTTACTATGGTCTGCCAACACCAAAACGAAAAGATGTATATAAACAATTTATAAAAGCAGATAAAAATAATAAGAAGATAGACTGGAATTTTCTTAATGAGTGTTGGAATGATGATCATAGAGAATTTCAATATTTGGTCATAGATTATTTAGATGCAATGCAAAAATTTTTAACCTATGATGATGTTTTTAAAATTAAAGTATATGTAAAATCAAAACAATGGTGGGACACAATTGATGGATTAGATAGAATTTTAGGAAATATTGCATTTGTTGATGAAAGGATTAACAACTTAATGCTTGAATGGTCAAAAGATGATGATTTTTGGGTAAGAAGAATTGCAATTGACCATCAGCTTTGCAGAAAAGATAAAACTAATACAGAGCTGTTAGAACAGATACTTGTGAATAATTTTGGCAGTAAAGAATTTTTTATCAACAAATCAATTGGCTGGAGTCTTAGAGATTACTCAAAGACAAATCCAGAATGGGTGAGGTGTTTTGTTGATAAATACAAAGATTGTATGGACAAATTGAGTATTAAAGAAGCAAGTAAATATATTTAACAAATTAAGAAGGTGAGTGTGGTATTTACAATTACTATAATACTGAAAAATATTGCAACAGCTAAGGTATGACCAGATAGTGAAAGTGCCAGTCAAAATGTTGGTTGTGAAGATGTCGGTCAAAGTGTCGGTCAAGATGAAGCTGATTTGCAGGAACTAATCATCAAGCTAATAAGTGAAAATAATAAGGTAACAAAAAAACAAATTGATAAAGTAGCATTTATATGTGAAAAGGGAAAGAAGTCTACAGTTGAGGTTAGAATGATTATTACTTTAGGGGGAAAATAAATGAAATTTGAAATTATTAGAAAACTTTTTAATGTAAATCAAGATAATGGTTTTTCAGAAGAGGATATATGTGAAGCTTGTAAAAAGCATGGAAGTTTACCTCTTGTATTACAAGAATATTACAGACAATTAGGTAATTATGAACAGATAAATCGAACACAAAATGATTTATGTTATCCAAGCGAATTGATTGAGACTAACAGATATCTTGTATTTTATAAGGAAAATGAGCATGTTGTTCAATGGGCTATAAAAAAGAGTGATTTGAATAAAGATAATCCACCTGTTTATTGCTTATTGAATGAAAATGAGTGCAAACTTGAAAGTGAAAATTTACTTGATTTTTTATATGCAATGGCATATTTTCAAGCAGCTAGTTTTGGACTTGAATATTACAGCGACAATATATATACCATTAATGAGGAACAATCTCAAATTATTAAAAATAAGTATAAAAAGATAGATTATGAATTACATCAGTGGATGAATATTTCATTTTATGGGAATTATGATGATGAAGTAATTTGTATGATTGAGAACAGAGATTATGATATGCTTTATGGATCTTCCAATCGAGAGCATTTTGATGAAATGAATGAATTTATGGGTAAATTAGAACTTGATTCTTATTAGATATAAGATGTAAGATATAATAGTTATTATAAAAAATATTAAAAAGGAAGAAGAGGTGAAAAATCCTGATTATTGTACATATTATCCTCTATCACAAAGTTCCACTTAATTTCTAAAAAGCTTATCTATTTATAAATTAAGTGGAATTAAATGTGAAGAGGAAAGTATTGAGAACGGAAGAAAATCAGGAACAAATATGAGCAAAAAAGTATTGATTTTATCTGCAAGTCCTCGAAAAGAAGGAAATTCAGATACACTTTGCAGCGAATTTATGCGTGGTGCTGTAGAAGCTAAAAATGATGTTGAAAAAATTTTTCTAAGTGACAAAAAAATAAACTATTGTACTGGCTGTGGTGTATGCAATACAACATCTAAATGTGTTCAGAAAGATGAAATGGCAGAAATTCTTGATAAAATGATTACAGCTGATGTAATTGTTATGGCAACACCAGTTTATTTCTATACAATGGATGCACAAATGAAAACATTAATTGATCGTACAGTATCACGTTATAAGGAAATAAAAAATAAAGAATTCTATTACATAATAACTGCAGCAGATGCGGAAATCAGTAATATGCAAAAAACCATTGAATCATTTCGTGGTTTTACATTAGATTGTTTGGATGGAGCAGTAGAAAAAGGAATTATATATGGTATAGGTGCTTGGAATAAAGGTGATATCCTTAAAACATCAGTTATGAGACAATCATATGAAATGGGGAAAAATGTTTAAAATATTGATAATATAGTTATATTATGGTATGATATAACTATGAATAAATGTATCAAAAATCTTACACTATCTATAAAGAATCGAGGGAGGATATATGAAAAAACTTTTATCAAAATTATTACTCTTTATCTTTATTTTATCTACTATAGTATTTACTTCATGTAGTAATGTAACTAATCAAAATTCTAATTCAAACTCTAATTCTAATAAGAATGCTAGTATTACTACAGAAAACAAAAATGGGAATTTAAATGATACTAAAACTCAAAGTGATGGAAATGATGTAAATGGAAAACAACTGAGCAATAGCGTAACTACACAAAAAGATAACAATAATGGTGTAAGAGATATAAAACCGTTAGGGGAAAAAGATTTTGTAGTAACAGATGGAGTCGATACAATTACCTTAGATATGTTATATAAGAACTTTAAAACGAATAAACAAGAGGTAAAACAAGATACTGATTATGTAGGAGATGTAACTTCGGGAGAATATGTATATAAGTATTATATGCATGCGTATAATGATTTTAATATTTATATTTCAAATGTAAACTATAATTTAAAAAATAGGAGCATTGATGATCGTTATATAACAGAAATAACACTTAAGAATTCAAATTTCAAAACTAAGAGAGATATTTCAGTAAGTTCAAATTTGGAAGATATAATAAATGCATATGGTAATGGAAAAAAAATGATTATTGATGATAATTCTTTTTCAGAGTCATATCAGTATAAAGATATGGAATTAACATTTATAATAGATAAACAAAATAAAGTGAACACAATAGTCCTTAAAATTAATGTTAGTTAGTAAAGAACGATTAAAATACTCAATTTAATACAGGAAGTACAAAAAAACATTTAGTTTAAAATCTAGATGTTTTTTTGTATTACACTATTTTTTATATAGTGATATAATAAGTCTATCTTAAATTATATATACTATGTTCGGTCACAAAGTTCCGCTAAATTTTTAAAAGAAGCTTCTCTCCGCTATCATTTATAAATTAAGTGGAACTAAATGTTCCCGAACAAAGTATAGAGAGGAAAAGTTATGGAAGAATCGAAACTTATTGAAATAATAAAAAGCAATCCTAATGTTATAGCACATATAGAAAATCCTACATATGAGATGAAGCTATTGGCAGTTAAAAAAAATGGACTTGCATTAAAAAGTATAAGTAATCCAACAAGAGAGATTGAGGAAGCAGCTATAAATAATAATGTAAGAGCTATTCAGTTTATAGATAATCCTACAGAAGATATGATGATAAAAGCAATAAATTCTGGGTGGACTAATTTGGAGTTTATTAAGAATCCAACAGATAAATTAATTAAATTAGCTATAAATCAAGCTGGATGGTCAATTAAATATATTAAGAATCCAAGTGAGGAATTGCAGTTATTGGCTGTGAAAAAAAATTATGATTCAATAAAGTTTATTAAAGAGCCTTTTGAGAGTGTGCAAGAAGAGGCTGTAAAAATAAGCTATGATGCATTAAGATATATAAATTCACCTTCATATAATGCAGAACTTATAGCTGTAAAGAATAATGAAAAATGTTTTAATTTTATAAATGATTTAGATAAAAATAAAATACTAGAATTTTTGAAAGTTAATTTTCTGTTTATTAAATATGTTGGTAAAGAAATAGCTAAAGATGAATTAGAACAATTGTTAAAAGAGCAATTATCAAATGAAGATATTGATGAAAAATATGTAAGAGATTTTTTAA
>JAUZPN010000085.1 GCA_030705885.1 Bacillota bacterium
AACAGAAGTTCTTGGAATGGGACTTAAAGGTAATGGAACAATTCCAGCAGTATATTCAGAGAGAATTAAGCTTGCTAAGCATGCAGGAATGCAGATTATGGATCTTGTTAATAAAGATATTAAGCCTAGAGATATCATGACAGAAGATGCGTTTAGAAATGCATTGACTATGGATATGGCTCTTGGATGCAGTACAAATAGTATGCTTCATTTACCAGCAGTTGCTCATGAAGCTGGAGTTGAATTGAATATTGATATTGCTAATGAAATAAGCAGCAAGACACCTAATCTTTGTCATCTTGCACCAGCAGGACATACTTATATGGAGGATTTAAATGAAGCTGGCGGAATTTATGCAGTAATGAATGAAATAAACAAATTAGGTTTATTAAAAACAGATTTAATCACATGTACAGGAAAAACAGTTGCTGAGAATATAAAGGGAGCTTATAATAAAAACCCTGAAGTTATCAGAACAGCTGAAAATCCATATAGCACAACTGGAGGCATAGCAGTTCTTAAAGGAAATCTTGCTCCAGATTCATGTGTTGTAAAGCGTTCAGCAGTAGCACCAGAAATGTTAAAGCATGAAGGACCTGCTAGAGTATTTGATTGTGAAGAGGATGCACTAAATGCTATTAACACAGGTAAAATTGTTGATGGAGATGTAGTTGTAATAAGATATGAAGGTCCAAAAGGCGGTCCTGGTATGAGAGAAATGCTTAATCCAACTTCTGCTATTATGGGAAGAGGTCTTGGAAGTACTGTAGCACTTATAACAGATGGACGTTTCAGCGGAGCTTCAAGAGGTGCTTCTATAGGCCATGTTTCACCAGAAGCAGCAGTAGGAGGAAATATTGCTTTAGTTCAAGAAGGAGATATAATTCAAATTGACATAACAGCAAATACAATTAATTTTGTTATAAGCGATGAAGAATTAGAAAGAAGAAGATCTAAATGGAAGCCAAGACAGCCTAAAATTACTACAGGATATCTTGCAAGATATGCAGCTTTAGTAACTTCAGGTAATAGAGGAGCTATTTTAGAACTTCCAAAGAATAAATAAAAAAATATGAAAAAAGAAGCTTTTCCGATGTTTTGGAAAGCTTCTTTTTATGGTATACTTTTATTTATCATACTTGAACTGAAAAGTTCTTTCTGCCTTATTAACCTTTCTTTAATTTTAATTAGAAAGCTTTCAGGACCTATTACTTTTATAACTGGACCAAAGGATAATATAGTAATTAGAAGTTCTGTTTCATCATGTTTGTCATAATAAATATAATTTATATATTTATCGCTGGTTTCATCATATTCTGTACGCTTTTCATAATTTGCAAAGTGCAGCATACATCTTTCAACAGCATTTCTTTCCTTTGATATTTCAATTACAACAGGCTCACTGCACTTGTTCATTTCTATATACTTTTCAAAGGAAATGCAGCCATCATAAATTTCTTGTGATGGTGATATAGTTGATATTCTTGAAATGTTTATTATTGCAGAAGCTGTAATTTTACCATATTTAATTCTAACTGCATATAGTCTGAACTTATCATTTTTGCTGGAGTATTCTAATTTACAGGGTATAAAATTTCCAGTAATTCTTCCTGATTTTAAGCTTTCGAAAGAAATTGTTATAACCTTTTTGCTTTTTATTGCAGATAATATTTGATGAAAATTATTTATATAAGCTTCATCTGAATAATTATCTCCATCACTGAAAGTATCAAAATAATAAAAGTCTTCCATATTAAATAATGGCTCAACATCTTTAAGCTGTTCTTTTAAATATTCAATATCATTGTTCCCTAAAAAGAGTAGTATTCTTTTGTCGGTTAACAATGCTTTTATCCAGGATTTTTCTAATATAGTTAGTGGCATTTTAATGTTACCATTTATTTTGGAAAGATATTTATTATCGTGTTTTTCAAACAAATTCCATTCATTATTTATAAACTTTGGCAAAACATAAAAAGCACTTTCAGAGAAAGCACCATCTTCAATAATTTTAGACATCATTTCTTCAGTAATTGGATTGTGTGCTTCTTTTAAAATGTTAGAAACAACTGTATAATAGCAACTGTAAATTTCAGAAAATAGCTCCATAGTTTAATCAACTCCATACATGTTAAACATTCTATTTATATCACGGTATAGCTTTTGTTCTATAGTTTTGTTTGAGCATTCAAATGAAACTATTCTGCCAATAAAACTCTTAATCCAAGGAAGAACTTCATTTCCATCGAATACCTCCTTAGCGTATATATATAAATTAGGTTCCAGCCTTTCAACTGTACCATTCATACCTTCGAGTTTTAACCTATTTATAATATAAGATTCAAGTTCTTCATCAATGTATAGCTTCATTTTCAATATGCTGCCTCTGGAATTGTTACCAAATGAAACCCCCCAGCATTTATCTAAATTATTATTTAATCTTGATGTATAGAGATCATAATTTTCACATTTATTAAGTATTTCAACTGATTTAATATAATCGAGCCTGTAATTTACAAATCTCTTTCTTGCTTCATTATAAATAGCAATATACCTACGCCCGGTTCTGCTGCTTATAAATATTTTAAGTGGGATGCCTTCATATTTTAGTATCAATTCAGTTTTAATACTTTGATTGATAAAACTTATTCTTTTCTTTGTTTTTATAGCTTCTAAAATATTATAAAGAATTTTATCCTCTAAAGTATGTACAATATAATTATGTTTAAAAATAAAAATGCTGTTTTTTTCATTTTCATTAGACATAAGGTAGCTGCCAATAACTCCAAAAGGAGCAGTGCCCTGGTAATATTTTATGGCATTTAATAAAGCTTCAGAGTTTACTGATATATTTGAAATATATTGTTTTGATAAACTATAATGCAAAGCTTTACCTGTTTTGCAGGCTGTAAGAATTCCATCCTTTACATATTCATTAGCTTTTATCCTTACAGTTTGTATATCAAAACAAATATCACTTTTTTTACATATATTATTTGTAATTTCATCAGCTGTAAGACAGGAGCTTGTACTTAATGTATCCAATATATAAAAATGAAGCATTATATCATTGGAGGTAAAGCTTTTTGATCTCCAAGCATAGTAAAAAGGGTTTTCACTTATTTTTGAACTGTCAAGGCTTATAAAAACACGCTTGCCTCCCTTAAAGTTTTCCCATTTTATATAATTTCCAAGATAACTTTCAATTCTTCTCTTTTCATTATCATAAGTTCGGCAGCTCTTTTTTGTAAAGTCTTTTCTTGTTTTAAAACCATAAATATAAAAATCGCGCATATAATCTCTTATTTTATCAAAGTTCTTAACTAGTTCTGAAAACTCAGCCATATTTTCACCGCCTTTTTAACTAATTTGAACTAACCATCCATGATGGTGGCAGCATAACCACGAATAAAAATGGTGACAAGCCATTTTCTAATTAACCACCCATGTTGGCTGCAGCACAACCACGGATAAAAATTGCAGCAAGCTATTTTTTAATTAAATATTATAAGGGAAGCATAGATTATAGGTATAATTTTAGCAGTTTAGTGCAATAAAAACAATTAGTGAGTTAATTTCGCAACTTTTTTTATATGATAAAATTATTTGCTTATGGTAATATTTATCCATGGAAGGTGAGAAAAATAATTCCATAATAAAATGTTCTCTTACTATGTTTGATAACAAAGTTTTACTAAATTATTAAAATAAGATTTTGTCCGATATCATTTATAAATTAAATTGAACTAAATGTGACGAGGAAAGTATGATTAAATGTAGCCAAACAAAGTATACTTAAAGAAAGGAAGTGTCTAAATGTTTGTTATAAACAATGAACAAACTAAAAAACCAATAAAAATATGGCTGGAAAATGAAGAAAGTTTAGAGGATACTTGTCTAGAACAAGCATATAAATTATCACAGCTGCCATTTATTCATAAATGGGTAGCACTTATGCCTGATACTCATGCTGGAATGGGTATGCCTATAGGCGGAGTAATTGCTTGTAAAAATGTTATTATCCCAAATGCAGTAGGAGTAGATATAGGATGTGGTATGTCTTTCATTGGTACAGATATTAAAGTAGATGATATAAAAGGTATAACTACACCAAATGGAAGTTTGTTTAAAGGAATTATTGGTGATATTTTAAGAAATGTACCTGTTGGCTTTGCTCATCATAAAACAGCAAAACCATGCGATGCATTAGATAGAGCAAAAGAAGAAATGGATAAATACAAAAGTCAGCCTGAATTAACTGGTCAAATAGAGGATGGATATTTTCAGGTAGGAACTTTAGGAGGAGGAAATCATTTTATTGAAATACAGGAAGATGAAGAAGGTTGTCTTGGAATAATGCTTCATTCAGGAAGTCGTAATTTTGGTAAACGTATATGTGATTATTTCAATAAAGCTGCTAAAGAGCTAAATGAAAAATGGTATTCTAAAGTACCTCCAGAAGATAGATTAGCTTTTCTTCCAGCAGACACAAAGGAAGGAATTGACTATATAAACTGGATGAATCTAGCCTTAGATTTTGCAAAAGAGAATAGAGATAGTATGATGGTAGAAATAAAAAATGTTCTAGAAAAATGGATAAGTAAATATACTAAGATTAAATTTAAATATACTATAGAAGTAAACTGCCACCATAATTATGCTAGTATTGAAAACCATTATGACAGCAATGTATGGGTTCACAGAAAAGGGGCAATAAGAGCAAGAGAAGGAGAAATTGGAATAATACCAGGGGCTATGGGGTCTTACAGCTATATTGTTATAGGTAAAGGAAATCAGGAAAGCTTCTATTCATGTTCTCATGGTGCAGGAAGACGATACTCAAGGAAAGCAGCAATGGAAAACTTTACAGTAGAACAAGTTATGCTGGATTTAAAACAGCAAAATGTTGTCCTTGGTAAAACATCTAAAAAGGATGTACCTGAGGAAAGCAGATTTGCTTATAAAGATATTGAAGAAGTAATGAAATCTCAAACAGAATTAGTTACTCCAATTAAAAGACTCAAAACATTGGGAGTGGTTAAGGGATAATATATTTATTATAAGTATACTATCCTCGGTCACAAAGTTCCAATAAATTTCCAAAAGAAGCTTCACCTCGCTATCATTTACAAATTAATTGGAACTAAATGTGTCCGAGGAAAGTATAAATAAGATTATTACAGATTTGACAAGTGTCATCTGTTTAATATAACTGAAATTTTTTATGCTAAGGCTTATGATGCCTTGCGGTGCTTGAGTCTATGACGATAAAGTATACCGAAATTTCAGGTTTTGTTGTGAATGACGAAGGTTCGATTCCTTTATTGCCATGTGCAATTAGCTCAGAGGTAGAGCATCACCAGATTAAATTGGATTTTGGAGGTTCGAATCCCCCACAAAGACTTTCCCGTCTTTTTTAATATTTTAATACCTATGAACGCAGCCTGCTGTGTTTATAACATAACTGCAGCCTGCAGTTTTTAAGATATCACTGTTTGTATTTTACTTTCATTTCTTAGGCAGAAATCTTAATTTATACTATGTTTAGTCATGAAATTTCAATAAATTTCAGCTATACATAGTACAATTAGATAACATAAGGAACCAAAGTAATTTACAACAGCTCAATTTAAACTCCGCTTCAGTTATGTGGTATTAAGATATAGTTCTAAGCTATAAATTAAAGTATCTAAAAAGGGGTTGTTAAAGATGGATCATATTATAAATGAAAATCAGAGAGGTTATTTGTTTAGAAATGGATGCTTTGTAAAACTATTATCATCAGGAAAATACAACTTTCCAAGATTTCTTGGATATAGAGTTGAAAGTGCATTGATAAACGATGAAGCTATTTCAGCAAGTGTTAATATAAATGTACTCTTAAAAGATAAATTATTTTCAAAAAGCATAACTAGTATAATGGTGGTTGATAACAAAATAGCTGTTCACTTTATAAATGGAAGAATAAAAAATATATTGCAGAGCGGAGAGTATTATTTCTGGAATATTTTTAATAAGCATACTTTTGAAATAATTGATATGTCAAGTACTGAAGTTTCAAAGGAAATAGATAGAACAATTTTTAATTATATTCCTATAAAGTATTATACAAAAATAATAGTACCTGATGGACAAAAAGCAATATTATATTTTGATGGAAAGCTTAACAAAGAACTTAGCTGTGGCACTTATTTTTACTGGAATGTTAAAGAACAAGTATCATATCAGCTTGTAGATATGAGGCTTCAGCAACTTGAAATTTCAGGGCAGGAAATATTAACTACAGATAAGGTAAGTCTTAGAATCAATTTTAACTGCATTTATAGAATAAAGAATGCTGTTAAAATATTATCTGAAATAAGAGATTATAAGGTTCAGATTTACAGTCTTATTCAGCTTGTTCTTAGAGAATATGTTGGAGGCTTTAAATTTGATGAGCTTTTAGATCAAAAGGAAGAAATTGCAGCATTTGTGCTTACTAAATTGAAAGAAAAACAGGATGAATATTTTATAGAATTTACTACTGCAGGTATAAAGGATATTATACTTCCAGGCGAAATTAAAGAAATTATGAATACAGTACTTATTGCAGAAAAGACAGCACAGGCAAATGTAATAACAAGGCGTGAAGAGGTTGCATCTACTAGAAGCCTTTTAAATACTGCAAAGCTTATGGATGAAAACAAAACTCTATACAAGCTCAAGGAAATGGAGTATATTCAAAAAATATGTGATAAGGTTGGAAGTATATCATTAGGCGGCGGAGAAAATCTCTTGAACCAGCTTAACGAATTGCTGTGCCAGAAATAAACAGGATATCTTAAATATTTTTAATTGTATAAGCTGATTAAAAAATCTCATGTTGAAGTAATCACACATAAGTTGTAGAATAATTATATATAATTCAAATGGTATAAATAAAATTTATTTTAAGTGAGGTTAATATATGAAACCTGTTTTTCGCTCAAATTTATTTGCATGTATCCTTATTTTTCTCTATGTTTTTGCAGGAGGTTTTGTTCTTGTACGCCTTCATATTCCAAATTACATACTTATCGCTCTTGCAGAAGTCCTATTTCTCCTTGTACCTACTATAATATATTTTTATATTACAAAATTGTCTGTGATCAATACATTAAGACTTCATAAGATTAATATTAAGAGTATAGGAGTAGTTATTTTAATTGTAGCATGCTGCTTTCCTATTGCAACATTTGCATCATTAGTAACACAGCTCTTTTTTACTAATAATACTGCAAAGGTAATGAATTCGTTTATGTCGCTTCCGCTTATTTTACTTATATTGATAACTGCAGTAACACCTGCTGTGTGTGAGGAAGTTACTATGCGTGGGGTTGTACTTTCTGGATATAAAAATGTGGATATAAAAAAGGCTGCAATAATGAATGGACTTATTTTTGGATTGTTTCATATGAACCCAGACCAGTTTTTATATGCTTTTGCGTTAGGTGTTATTTTTGCATATATTGTTGATATAACAAATTCTATTTTTTCCACAATGATTGCCCATTTTACATTTAATGGTTCACAAACTGTAATGGCTTGGCTTGTAATTAAGTTTTCTCCTTTTTTAAATCAAGGAACAAAAACTAATGCAGAAACTAGTTTTAGTCAATATTCATTACATCTAAAAGTTATTATGCTAAGTTTTTCATTTGCTTTTGCAGCAGGAAGTGTTGTACTTGTTGTTTTATTGCTTAAATTATTAAAATCAGTTAATAAAGATAAAATAGCAGAAAAATATGGTAATGGTTTTGAAAATAATGAAGACATATCTGAGAACAATGAAGTAGGATTATTATATAATAATTATAAACCTAAAAAGGAGAGAGTAGTAAATCTGCCTTTTATATTGATAGTACTTTTATATATTGTTTATATTGGATGGCATTTTTCAAAATTTGCAGCATGATTTTAAAATACAGTTGAGAATTGAGAGTGGAGAAACATTAAAAAACAAAGTTCAATTTTGGAACTTTATGACCTAGCATAGTATAATAAATTTATAGGAATTATTAAGAAACTATATTTAGGTATTGACAATACAAATATTAATATTATAATATTTGTATGAATGAATAAAATAGTATACTTTTCTCGAACACTTTTAATTCCGCTTAATTAGAAAATAGCTTGTCACTGTTTTCATCCGTAGTTGTGATACAATCATCATGAATGGTTAATTTATAAATGATAACGGAGAGAATCTTCTTTACAGAAGTTTAGCAGAACTTTGTGACTAGAGATAGTATAAATTAAAGCTGTGAGCAGGAAAAGTACTAAAAATTGATACTTAAAGAGAGTGGGGTTAGGTGGAAACCCATAGTAAGTTTTTAGGAAAATCACCTGGGAGTGGAAAGCTGAATAGTAAACTCATGTTAATTGGATATTTTATAATACATTTTTCTTGAATATATTTAATTTATAAATAACAGCATAGAGAAGATTTTTAAAATTAATGAGATTTTGTGTTTAATAGATATACTATCCTCAGTCACAAAGTTCCAATAAATTTCTAAAAGAAACTTCACATCGCTATCATTTAAAAATTAATTGGAACTAAATGTGACCAAGGAAAGTATAATAATAGTCCAAATTTAAGAGTTTTAGTAGGTGCATCCGTAATCCTGCGTTAAGGGATAGAGTATGTTAGTGCTTGAAAAAATGCTGTTTTAGGTGGTTTTGTGAAGTTAGCTTCATCCTATTAGGATGGAGCTTTTTTGTGTAATTTAAGCACATTACTTAATATAAAAACAATCAGTAATTGTTTAGTTTAATAAGAAAGGGGAAAATTATATGTACAAAAAAGTTGACTCAACAAGAAGTTTTGTTGATATGGAAAAAGAAGTACTAAAGCTATGGCAGGAAAAAGATATAATCCAAAAAAACTTTGATTTGAATAAGGATGGAGAATATTTTACATTTTATGATGGACCTCCTACAGCAAATGGAAAGCCTCATATAGGTCATGTTATAACAAGAGTTATGAAGGATTTAATTCCTAGATACAAGGTTATGAAAGGTTATAAGGTTTTAAGAAAGGCAGGCTGGGATACTCATGGACTTCCAGTAGAATTGGAAGTTGAAAAGTCTCTTGGAATTTCAGGAAAGCCTGAAATAGAAGAATATGGAGTAGAAGGTTTCATAAAAAAATGTAAAGAAAGTGTATTTACATATTCAAGTCTTTGGAAGGATATGTCCGAGAAGGTTGGCTTCTGGGTAGACATGGAAAATCCTTATGTAACATATCATAATGATTATATTGAATCAGAATGGTGGGCTCTTAAAAAAATTTGGGATAAGGGACTTATTTATAAAGGTCATAAAATAGTGCCATATTGTCCAAGATGCGGAACCGCTCTTTCATCTCATGAAGTTGCTCAAGGCTATAAAGATGTAAAAGAAACTTCAGTATATGTTAAATTTAAAATAGTAAATGAAGATAAATATATATTAGCATGGACAACTACTCCTTGGACACTTCCAAGTAATGTAGCACTTGCTATCAATAAAAAATATGAATATGTTGAAGTAATAAATAATGATGAACATTTGATTCTTGCTAAATCATTATTAAATAAATTAGATGGTGAATATGAAATTGTAAGGGAATTCCTTGGTGAAGAATTAGTTGGAACTCAATATGAACAGCTATTTAAGTTTGCAAAACCTGATAAGAAAGCTTTTTATGTGGTTCATGCAGATTATGTAACACTTACAGATGGTACAGGTGTAGTTCATACTGCTCCTGCCTATGGTGAAGATGATAATCTTACTGGTAAGAAATATGATTTACCATTAATCAACTTAGTTGATGCTGAAGGTAAATTTGTAGATGAAGTTGAACCTTGGAAAGGTATGTTTGTTAAAACAGCAGACCCTAAGGTAATAGAGTTTATGAGAGAAAATGGAATACTTTATAAAGCTGAGAAGTTTACTCACTCTTATCCTTTCTGCTGGAGATGTGATACACCGCTTTTATACTATCCAAGACAGAGCTGGTTTATAAAAATGTCTTCTTTAAGAGACAAACTCGTAGCTAATAATAATACTGTTAACTGGTATCCTGACAATGTTAGAACAGGAAGATTTGGTAACTTTATTGAAAATGTTATTGACTGGGGTATAAGCAGAGAAAGATATTGGGGAACTCCAATACCAATTTGGGAATGTGAATGTGGTCACAGAGAATGTATAGGAAGCATTGAAGAACTAAAGCAAAAAGGAATTAATGTATCTGAAAATATAGAACTTCACAAACCTTATATTGATGAGGTTAAATTAACCTGTCCTCACTGTGGAAAATTAATGAAGAGAATTTCAGAAGTTATAGATTGCTGGTTTGATTCTGGTTCTATGCCTTTTGCACAGCATCACTATCCTTTTGAAAATAAAGAAATTTTTGAGCAGAATTTCCCAGCACAATTTATTTCAGAAGCAGTGGATCAAACAAGAGGATGGTTTTATACATTAATGGCTATATCAACAATTTTGTTTGATAAAGCACCTTTTGAGAACTGTGTAGTTTTAGGTCATATTCTTGATAAAAATGGACTTAAGATGTCAAAGCATAAGGGAAATGTATTAAGTCCATTTACAGTACTTGAAAATGAAGGTGCTGATGCAACAAGATGGTATTTTTATACTGCAAGTGCACCATGGCTTCCTTCAAGGTTTTATGAAGATGCTGTAATAGAAGCTCAAAGGAAATTTATAAGTACATTATGGAATGTATATTCCTTCTATGTGCTTTATGCAGAAATAGATAAATTTGATCCAACTAAATATGAAGATTTTGTTTCATCAAATGTAATGGATAAGTGGATAATGTCAAGACTTAATACTCTTGTAAACAAAGTTGATGAAGATCTTAACGGCTATAGAATAACTCAGGCTGCACTTTCAATAGAAGATTTTACAGATGAGCTTTCAAACTGGTATGTTAGAAGAAACAGATCAAGATATTGGGTTGAAGAATTAACAGAGGATAAAATAGGTGCATATGTAACCTTATATAGGGTGATTACTACATTATCCATAGTTTCAGCACCATTTGTTCCATTTATAACAGAAGAAATCTATCAGAATTTAGTGACAGCTCTGAATAAAAATGCTCCTGAAAGTGTTCATCTGTGCAAATGGCCTGAAGTGAAGGATAATATAATTGATAAAGCTTTAGAAGCTGAAATGGAAGAAGCTTATAAAATCGTTAAGCTTGGAAGAAGTGCTAGAAATGGTGCTAATATTAAAAACAGGCAGCCTCTTTTAGAAATGCTTCTAAGTGTAGATACATTACCATCATATTATGGGAATATTATAAAGGATGAACTTAATATTAAAGAAGTAAAATTTGGTGCAGACCTTTCAAAATATGTTAATTTTGAAATTAAGCCAAACTTACCTGTGCTTGGTAAAGCTTATGGCAGATTTATTCCTGGCATAAAGAAAGAAATAGCTGCTATGAACCAAATGGAGCTTGCTTCAAAAATTCAAGCTGGAGAAACTGTTGTAATTAATGTTCAAGGTACTGAAATTGAACTTAACAGTGAAAAGCTTCTTATAACTATGCAGGGACTTGAAGGCTATGCATTCGCAGGAGAAGGACATATAGGTGTAGTTTTGGATACAACTATAACTCCTGAACTTAAGGAAGAGGGACATCAAAGAGAAATCATAAGCAAGATTCAAAATATGAGAAAAGAAAAAGGCTTTGAAGTTGCTGATAAGATTAATCTTTATGTAAGTGATAATGAAATGCTTGAAAATGTAGTTAAAAAATTTGAAGACTTTATTAAAAAAGAAACACTTACAGTTGGAGTAACCTATGGCAGTGAAAGACAATATACTGAATGCAGCATTAATGGAGAAAAATTTAATATCGATGTAGAAGTAGTTAAGTAAAAAACAATTGTATCCCTAGAATGCAAGTTCTAGAGATACTTTTTTGTTAAGAAAGCTGTCAACAATGAAAACATATTAAAATATGAAGAAATGGAGATGTGGAAGCAAAAAATATGAGAAAAATATCAATTGAACCATTTGCAAAGCAGTTAATTGATGATATGTATAAAAACTATGATTACACTATCGAAGATTTCAGCTTAATTAAAGGAATAAGTGTACCTTGGGGACTTTCTAAAATTCTTCAAAATGGAACAAAAATTAATATACTTTTTTTAAGTCACGATGATGATATCCTAAATATCAACTCTGACAGCAATATATATGATATTATTGATGTAAAAAAAGAGAAAATTGTTAAAATAATATTGATAGGAGAAGATATTGATGATAGTGAGGTAATAAGTAAATTAAATTATCTCAGTGATTTTAAGGCAATTGAGAATAATTCAATTATAATAGACTTGATACATAGCACAATTCAAATATCAGACAACAGTATCGAGGAAATAGCAAAACAAATAAATAGTATTGTTAGTGTAAACAGCAGGGCCAAGCAGAATAAAATAAATTCTGCTGCAACATATACACTAATTGGCATTAATATATTTATGTTTATTATTTCAATCATATTAAATGGCGGGAATCCTATAGATATAAATAATTATGTATTAATTATGCTTGGAGCAAAATATAATACGGCTATAATACAAGGACAATGGTTTCGTCTATTAACATGTACATTTTTACATGGAGGACTTGTACATATTGCTGCAAATATGTATTCCTTATATTCAGTAGGGCCACTAGTTGAATCTTTATATGGAAAATATAAATATATATTTATGTACTTAATAGCAGGTATTGTATCATCATTATTTAGTTTTCTATTTAGCACCGGCATATCCATAGGAGCATCTGGCTCTATATTTGGTCTTTTGGGAATTATTTTAGTGTTTGCTTTAAAGAAAAAAAAGACACTTGGCAGAAAATTTTTAATGAATGTATCATCAGTAATAGCAGTAAATTTATTAATAGGCTTTAGCCTTCCAGGAATTGACAATTTTGCTCACTTAGGAGGATTGTTTGCAGGTATATTTTTAGCATTAATAATAAGAACATCAGAGAACACAAACAGGGACGGTTAACAACTTATCATCTTTAGCGAGCAGGGTAGGGTAGGGTAGGTAACAGGGTAACAGGGACGGTTAACAACTTATTAGCTTTAGCGAGTAAGATGTTAACCGTCCCTAATTTCATGCAAATGATGACTATTCATATTTGCCAAAGAAATGATAACCGTCCCTGATACTGATACTGATACTGATATAGCCATTCTCAATTGTCAAAAAAATGATAACCGTCCCCACTAGTTGCTCATTCTCTTTTGTTTTATAATAACTAGTGTGATCATAAGTATTGCTGCTGCAAAGGCGATCATTATAAGCATGTTGTTAAATATAGGTAGAAGGTTTTCGGTATTGAAGTTAGTTAAATTTCCTATAGTGTTGTTTGATTTTACAAACCAGTATGTTGGTGTAAAAC
>JAUZPN010000086.1 GCA_030705885.1 Bacillota bacterium
GTTGATATTATTGTATGTATTCCAAAATGTATAGGGAGATACCTTGCTGAAAAAGTAACTAAAGCTGAAGATAAACTGAAAATTATATATTGAATTTTAGTAATATGTTTTTTTGAAATGACTAGTACTCCCCATATAATAATAAATGATTCAGGAATACATATCAGAAAAAATTCTACCATAGTAAGTTTAAGCATATCATTAACCTCTCATAAAAAATTTATTATTTAGGAATTATATTATTATTTGATTGTATAATATGGTATATTCGACATAAAAAATGTAAATCCTTCTTTTTATTATATAAAAATGTTTTATTTAATATTTTTAATGAATTTTATAGAATATATAATAAATCAATATAAAAAATAAAAGACTGTCAAATGTCGACAGTCTTTTATTTTTTATTTAATGGCAATTATTTGTAATTGAGATTTATTTTACCTCAATAAATTCATTATCTTTAAATATTCTAACAGCATTTCCGCGGGTTATATTTATTCCCTCTATCCATCGTTCTTGTCGAACAGCTTTTTCATTTTCAGTCTTTAATCTACTAAGCTCATTAGCAAGTCTAGCTTTTGCAAGCTTTATATTTTGATATTGACTTCTTTCCTCCATGGACTTAACAACAATGCCAGTTGGTTTGTGAGTTATTCTTATTGCAGTTTCCGTTTTATTAACATGCTGTCCGCCCTTTCCACTGCTTCTCATCTTTTCAATAATTATATCTTTCTCATCAAATTCAAGACTGGTTTCTTCATTATAGGTTTTTACTTCAATAAACCAATTCTTTCTTTTATGATTTTTTCTATATTGACTGTTCCATATCCAAAGATGACTTCCAGCTATAGAAGAAGCATAATCATAAGAACTTTTTCCTTCAAGCTTTAAAAATACTGATTTAAAAGTATCTTTAAATTCACCATTTTCAAAATCTAAAAGTTCAATTTTTATATCTTTATGCATGCATTCCTTCTGTAATAATGATAAAAATAAATATACGAATCTGCAGCACTCAGCAGGTCCATTACCTGCACTAATTTGAATCCACATAATTACTCCTTAAAAGTAATTAACGGTTTTAGTTTCGCTATTACTTTTATTAAATCAAATGAAACAAGATCTTGAATAACTCTATCAATATTTTTATATGCTTCTGGTGCTTCTTCATAAGCTAAATTTATGTCACTGCATATTAAATTGTAATTAAAGTTTCTGTTTTTAATATCCTTTTTTGAAAACTTGTTTTGAAGTCTTTCCTTACAGCCGCTTCTTTTCCATTTTCGGCCAGCTCCATGGGCAATAGAGAATCCTGTGGATAAACTTGCATTAATAGGTTTTACAATATAAGAATTAGTTCCTCTAGAACCTGCAATAACAACATAACCATTATCTGCAGGTGATGCTCCTTTTCTATGAATGTAATAATTGTCTTTTAATACTATACCATTATGAACAGACTCAATTGTAAGATGTTCTATTGTTGAATTTACAGAGCTGCTTAACCTTTCAGATATTAATTCTCTATTTCTTTTAGCAAAGTCTACTGCTTTCTCATAGTCCTTAAAGTAGTTTTCAAAACCGATACTATTTTCAATTAACCCATTTTGACAAGAGTATTGCTCTATATATTTTCTTAGAATATGCTCGCCAAGACCTCTGCTCCCGCTGTGAATTAATAAGAGTACTTTATTTTTATCAAGGTTTAATTTATTAAATTCATCATTGTCTAATATTTCTTCAACAACAGTAAATTCAGCAAAATGATTTCCTCCGCCTATTGTTCCAAGATTAAATTCATTCTTATCCAAAGTATTTTTCAGCTGAATGTTTTCTAGACTTTTCATTGCTTTTTCAATTTTAAACTTCTTTTCTAAGGTAGAAGTTTGAAATAAGCTGATTGAGCATCCTATATCATTTCCGATTAAATGAGGATATATTATGCCCTTTGTAATAAAAGAAACTCCAACAGGGGTTTTCCCAGGATGTAAATCAGGATATCCTACAGCTGAAACAACACCATTTAAAGTCGAAAGCTTTTTTACCTGTTCAATGCCTTCGCTTTCCATCCAAGATTTTTCTGTATATATTATTTTGTACATGTTTAGTTAATCTCCTTTTTAATTTATTAGAGACCTTATTGAGAAAACAAATAATATATACACAGTATATATATTATATATATTATATATTTCTCACCATTATATTTTTTGTCATAATAATCACAACCTTTAACTTATAATTTGAATTTATTAAAATTCACAAATTAATTTTATCAATTCTATGACAAAAAATCAAATAATTAATTTTAAAAAAAGTAAAATCCTTGACATACTCTTGTCAAAGATTAATTGTATAATTAAGGTATCAAATTTGAAAGGGGATAAAATAATGGAAGGTAAAATAGTTGTAGTTAAAGAAGTTAAGGCAATAGGTATAGTTTATTTTGGAAATAATATGAAAGGAGAAATTCCTGAACTTTGGAATGTATTCAATAAAAGTTACACAAAAATAAAACATAAAAGCAGTACTAATTTATATTATGGTATATGTGATGATATGCCGGACGAACAGGGGAGATTTCATTATACAGCTTGTGCTGAAGTTGATAGTATTGAGGAAATACCAGAAGGAATGGAAGTTAAGATAATACCAGATGGTAAATATGCAGTTTACACATACATTGGAGAGCTTAAAAATTTAGGAGATTTTTATAATAGTATTTTTTCTAAATGGATGATAGAATCAGGATATGAAATTGACTATAGACCTCAGTTTGAATTATATGATGAAAGATTTATGAAAAATGGAGAATTTGATATTTATGTGCCTATAAAATAATTTATATGTATACTATGTTCGGTCACAAAGTTCCACTAAATTTTTAAAATAAGCTTCTCTCCGCTATCATTTATAAATTAAGTGGAACTAAATGTGACGAACAAAGTATAAAGTGGAGTTTTTACAGGGGTGAAGATTAATGCGATTACACAGGCTTATTGGAATAATTATGATGCTTGATTCAAGGAAAGTTATAAAAGCTAAAGATATAGCAAATGTTCTTGAAGCATCAGAAAGAACAATTTATAGAGATGTTGATTTATTATGTGAAGCAGGTATACCAATTGTTTCAATTCCAGGACCTGCAGGTGGTTTTGCATTCATGGATGGGTACAAGTTTAATGCAGATTCACTTCACCTCAAAGATATAGTAAACCTTCTTTTTTCAAGTACAGGAATTAATATAGATAAAAATACAGAAACTTATCAGGAATTAAAAAATGCTGTCATAAAGCTTGAAAGTATTGTACCAGAAGAATACAAGGAAGAAATAGCTAAAGCTAAAGAAAAATTTATTTGTGATTCTAATCCATGGTTTGGTGAAAAGGTTATTGATAAAAACATTGATATTATAAAAAATGCAGTATTTAATTTAAAAAAACTAAAAATTAGATATAAAAAATATGATGGACAAATATCTGAAAGAATTATAAGACCATATGGAGTAATTGTTAAAAAATCTGAGCTTTATTTTGCTGCTTTTTGTGAAGAAAGAAATGAAGCAAGAATTTTCAAATCCAATAGAATTGAATCTGCTGAAATGCTGGAAGAAAGTTTCAACATACCTGAAAAGTTTTCATTAGAGGAATTTTGGGAGGAAAGTAAAAAGCAATTTATAAGAAGAACACCGCCAGATGTATCAGCAAGTAAAACATATCCTGTGAAGGTAAAATTTTATGAAGATAAGAAAAACATGCTTCAAGGCTTTGAAGTGCTTAATTATGAAATTTATGATAGATATATAATTTATGATATTAACATGATAAGTTTTGAAACAGCATTTTCTATGATTTTTCCAATAAGTGACAGGATAACAGTTTTAGAGCCGGAGAAACTTAAGAAATATATAATAGATAAAGCAAAAAGAATAATTGAAATGAATTAAGTGAATCAGGGACAGTTATCAAATATTTACTATTGATAACTGTCCCTTAAACATTACACTGCTGTTTTATTTCCCCACTTTCCGCACCTGTCACCAAATGATCCTATCTCTTTATTTTTAGATATGATTTTAACAACTTCACAATTATTTGAACAGCCGTTACATTCAAAGCTTTTTGAGGTAAAGGTCATGTCTGCAAGGTTGAAACCCTTAAATGCGGTTTTTTCGCCTGATTTCATCAAAGCTTCTCTAGCAATTATTGCTGCTCCAATAGCTCCCATCATTTTATAATGCTTTGGAATTGTTACTTGTTCTCCAAGTGCATTTTCAAAAGCATCTTTCATTCCTATATTAGCAGCCACTCCACCTTGAAAGAATATTTCTGATTTTATTTCCTTACCTTTAGCTACATTATTAAGATAGTTTCGTACTAAGGCTTCACAAAGTC
Organism: Bacillota bacterium; assembly: GCA_030705885.1. Classification (GTDB taxonomy): domain Bacteria; phylum Bacillota; class Clostridia; order Clostridiales; family Clostridiaceae; genus JAUZPN01. The sequence goes on from JAUZPN010000086.1 coordinate 4,398, forward strand.
CGCGTACAATATCTTCTTCGCTATATCCTAGCTGTTGTTTATGAATCATATCAGATTCAGCAAATACAGCACATCTTCCAGCTATTCTTACAGGAGATTTAGAACGAAGTGCGTATTCACCAAAATCTTCAATAGCAATATCTAATCTTTCAGCCTGCCTGTCAAGAAAAGAGCCTGTTCCTGCTGCACAAACTGTATTCATAGCAAAGTCAATTGCTACACCATCCTTTAGAAGTATTATTTTTGAATCCTGTCCTCCAATTTCAATTATAGTTCTTACATTTTTGTTTATATTAAGTGCTGCTACTGCATGTGCTGTAATTTCATTTTTTACTGCATCAGCACCAATAATAAAAGAAGAGATATGTCTTCCACTGCCAGTGGTACCTACAGCATTTATCTGCTTTGAATTATACTTATTTTTAAGCAGCTTGAATCCCTCCTGAATTGCATTTATAGGCTTTCCTTTAGTTTTCAAATACAATTCTTCAATTACATTATAATTAGAATCAATAAGCACAATATCTGTACTGACTGAACCTACATCAACTCCCATATAATACATTTTTATTTCGTCTCCTTTCAAGTAAATCAAGAAAAGCTTCTATTCTAGTTAAATATCCTGCTTCTCCAGTCATTTCATCAATTATTAATGTCATCATCGGAAAATCTTTATCTTTTGAAATAGTGGGTAATATTGCTTTTGATACAATTTCTGGCATACATCCCATAGGGAATAATTGTATAGCACCATCGCAGCCTTGTTTCTCTGCAATAATTGCTTCACCAATACATTCTCTGGCATGACCGCCTATGTATAAGGGCAGATATTTTTTTGATGCTCTCCTTATGTTAATTGAATTAATTTTTAAAGTTCCTAAAGCTGCATTTTTAACCCACCAGCTGGGTGTAAGCTGTCTTGTAGTGGAAACACCATAATCCATAAGCTTATCTTCGATAAATAAATTTGAAAAAGGTTCAATTATAGTATAAATTTCACCTATAAGTGCTATTTTAAGAGGTTTTTTATTTTTATCTATCATAATAGAATCAAATAGTTTGTTATAAGTTCGTAATATACATAGCATGTCACTAGGAGATTTACTATTCATTGCATCTTTTTTACAATGATTTAAGAGCCTTTTACATTCTCCCTTATTAATTTCATAACCGCAAAGATAGTGAGCTTTTTTATCAATATTATCTATAAGATTTATTATTTTTTTAGCATCATTAAATATTTTTATTTTTTCAAAATTAGACTTATGGCTTTGAGATGTAATTAAAGAAAATCTTTTATAAAGTTCTTCCAGACCAATGGCAGATGGACAATCAAGAAAAATAAAATTTAAGTCATAACCGAGTTTCTTTAAAATATTCATTTGAAGCTCACAATATTCACCAAATCTGCAGGGACCACAGCTTCCTATTATAAGGATAGTGTCCGCCCCCTCTTTAATAGCTTGAATGTAGTTACCAAGCATTATTTTAAAAGGAAGACATATTTCTTCAGGCGAATATAACGCTCCAATTTCTAAACCATTATTATTGCAGGGTGGTGGTATTACATAATCTATTTCAAGTCCATCAAATATTGCTTTTAATGCAAACTGAATGTTCCCTAAATGAGGAAATGTTATTATCATCTGTATTATGCCTTCTTTCCAGCATATCAGAAAAGGCTTCTAATCTAGTATCAAAGCCGGCCTCTCCTGTATGTTCATCAATTTTTAATAGTAGTAAAGGAAAATTTTTTAGCTTATCTTTTATTAGTTCAATAACAACAGAATCAATTCCACAGGCAAAAGAGGAAATATAAACAATGCCGTCAATCTTCCTGTTTTCGGCTGCAAAAATTGAAAAACCATAAGAATTTTTGGCAAAAGTCCAAAAAGGTTTTTTATAAAGATTATTCATCTGAAGTTCGATAAAATAATCCTGAATGTTTTCCTCTGTTAATACACCAATACCAAGTTTATTAAGCTTACTTACAATATCCATATTTATATAGGTATCATAAATATTATAAGGATGACCAACAAGTGCAATGTTTAACTTATAATTATGGCTTTTTATTCCGCATTTATGTTCATTTTGTGAATATAAAGCAGCTTCATAAGCAGAATTAATTTTACGTTTATCTGTTGTGAAAAAAGAACCTGCTTGATACGCAAAAGTTTTTATGGATTTTTTAGAATAAGCATATATAGGTGTCGTTATACATATTGGTAAATCTGGTATTGAATTCATTACCATTTCAGGCAGTCCGCAAAATTTTGGACAAATAAATTCACCTTCATTTATCTGCATAATTCTAGGAATAAAAAGAAAATCGCAGCTATCCTTTATTGAAGCTGCATGCCCATGAAAAATTTTAACAGGCAGGCAGGCTTCATCTACGCAGTACTTTGAGCCAAGGTTTAATATTTCTTTATTTGTATCTTGTGATGTTACTATTTCTGCACCCAGTTCTGTAAAAAATGTTTCTATAAATGGGTAGTATTTGAAATAAAGCAGTGCTTTAGGAATTCCAATCTTCATTATCTGATAAGTACCTCACTTTCTTGATAAATATGATTTTGTCAGTCACATTTAGTTCCACTTAATTTATAAATGATATTAGTGAGAAGCTTATTTAGAAATTTAGTGAAATTTTGTGACTGAGAATAGTATATAAATGTTTAAATGTTTTTATAAAATTAAAAGCATACTATATATTTTACCAATGTAGGGAATGTTTATTCATGAAATTATAATTATTTTTCCTGTTTAACAGAAAGGATAGAATTCTCCCATCCTCTATAGGTGGGAGATGGATAGCCCTTATTAGTTTAGGTTCGATACCTAAACTAATAACACCTTGACGAATTACTATGGATGACGTATTCTGAAATTAGTATTAAATCTATAAACGAAGGAGTGTATAGAATCATGAAAAACCTATTTTTCTATGATACTGAAATGTGCAGAATAGGTATAGCTGACAATGGAGCAGCAATTACTAACTTGTATTTTTATAAAAAAGATAATATAATTTTGCAAGATGATATTCAAATAAATGAAACATCTTTAATTAAAGAAGCATTAAACCAAATTAATGAATATTTTGCTGGAAGAAGAAAAATATTTGACCTTCCACTTGCACCAAATGGTACAGAATTTCAGCTTAAAGTTTGGAAAGCGCTGCAGCAGATTCCTATAGGAGAGACCAGAAGCTATGGAGAAATTGCAAGGATTATTGGTAATCCTAAAGCATCTCGCGCAGTTGGTATGGCAAACAATAGAAATCCTATACCTATTTTCATTCCATGCCATCGTGTTATTGGTGCAAATGGAAGCTTAGTAGGATATGCAGGTGGACTTGAAATAAAAAAATACCTGTTAGAAAAGGAATCAATACATCTATGCATTAATTAAATATAAAAAACATATAATTTCGATATGGAATGGACTTGTAAAAAGTCATTTAATTTGTTGAATTAATACCAATAGAAAGGAGATTTAAAAATATGCAATATATAATTATTATCATAATCATTTTATTAGTGATTTGGGTAATGGCTGCTTATAACGGGTTTGTAAAGGGAAAAAACTTAGTAAAGGAAGCTTGGAGTGGTATTGATGTGCAGCTAAAAAGGAGATATGATTTGATACCAAATCTTATTGAAACAGTTAAAGGCTATGCAGGTCATGAAAAAAAGCTTTTTGAAGACATAGCGAACTTACGCAGTCAAAGTATGAAATCTGATAATGTAAAGGAAAAAAGTGAAGCTGAGAGTCAGCTTACCGGAACGCTTAGAACTCTTTTTGCAGTGGCAGAATCATATCCACAGATAAAATCAAATGAAAATTTCATGGAGCTTCAAAAAAGTCTTGAACGTATTGAAGAAGAGATGCAGCTGGCAAGAAGATATTACAATGGAACAGTAAGAAATTTTAATACAAATATTGAAACCTTTCCTAATGTTTTAATATCATCAGCATTTGGTTTTAAAAAATATGATTTCTTTGAAGTAGAGGATGCAGCAGAAAGAAAAGTGCCGGAGGTTAAATTTTAATGGTTATAAGCAAAAAAGTAATAAAGGTACTATTACTTTCACTTTTATTCCTAGTATTTATTAATCCAACAGTATCCAAATCATATGGAAATGAAGCTATTAACTCTTTTCACAGCGATATAGTGGTTAATAGTGATGCTTCTATGCAGGTTACTGAAACTATAAATGTAACATGTAATGGAGAAAATATTAAACATGGCATATATAGAGATTTCCCTACAAAATATACTGATTCAAAAGGCAGCAACTATAATGTAGGTTTTGATGTAATAAATGTTCAGCGTGATGGCAAGAATGAAAAATATGAAGTAAGCAATATGTTTAATGGTAAAAGAATTACTATTGGTGACAAGGATATAACTCTTTCACCTGGAGATTATATATATACTATTGTTTATACTACTTATAGGCAGATCGGTTATTTTAAGGATCATGATGAATTGTTTTGGAATGTTACAGGTAATGGATGGCAGTTCCCTATAAATGAAGCTTCTGCTGACATTACTCTTCCGCAATTTTTAATAATGGATACTTCCATTTTAAGTGGATATACAGGTGTTAAGGGATCAAAAAATGCAGATTTAGTATGTTCCATTAATGAAGAGGGTAAAGCAGTTTATAAGACTACGAAAGCTTTATCAGAGGGTGAAGGATTATCTGTATTTGTTACCTTTCCAAAGGGCATTGTGGTACAGCCAAGTTCTGCTGTTTTTTTATCTTATTGGATTAAAGATAATTTATCTGCATTAATTATGTTAGCAGGTATCATTTTATCTTTAGTAATATATTTATTTGCTTGGAATAAGTATGGACGAGATCCTAAAAAGGGTACGATTATTCCATTATATACTCCGCCGCAGGGTCTTAGTCCTGAAAATATTAGATATATTTATAATATGAAATATGATAATAAGGTATTAACTTCAGCCGTAATAAATATGGCAGTTAAGGGATCTGTTAGAATTCAAGAGGACAAAAAATCTTTTAAAACAATATATACTATTATTAAAATAGAAGAACCAGAAACTTTAACAGATATAGAAAAAATAATATATAATAAACTGCCACAGGAAATAGAATTAAAACAGGAATCTAATTCTATTATGACAGAAGTCACAAATAAGGTAAGGGAAAACTTAACTAATCTTTATAATGATGTTTACTTCAAATTAAATGCGGGTATTGTAATTTTTAATGTAGTTTTATCAATAATAACAGCAATAATATCCTTTGGACTTTTCTCTGATTCTGTTTCATCAAGTGTTGGAATACTTTTTATAATACTAATAGCGGAAAATATTATATTTGCTATACTTATGAAGGCACCTACTGTTGAAGGAAGAAAGTTGATGGATGAAATTGAAGGCTTCAAGATGTTTTTATCTGTTACAGAAAAAGAGAATCTTAATTTACTAAATCCGCCCGAAAAGACGCCAGAGCTTTTTGAAAAGTATCTTCCATATGCTCTTGCTCTTGATATAGGACAAAAATGGGCAGAACAATTTTCAGCAGTATTCAGCAAAATGGCAGAAGAAGGTCAAAGCTACTGTCCTATGTGGTATTATGGAGCAAATTGGGATATGTACTATGCGGGAAGATTTACTAATTCTTTTGATAAATCTTTTTCTAATGCAATTTCGTCTTCTTCTACACCTCCAGGGTCAAGTTCAGGAGGCAGCGGTGGAAGCGGCTTTGGCGGAGGTGGCGGAGGCGGAGGCGGCTGGTAAAATATATATTATTCTAATTTGTAGTATTGTGATATAATACTATTCATTAAAATAATAAAGTATTGCATAAAATAGAAGGTGGATTTATTAGTGGGAGTAAAAGTAATAATAGCAGAAAAACCCTCTGTGGCTAAGAATATTGCTGATGCATTGGGGATAAAAAAGAGGAAAGATGGTTATTTTGAAGGTGATAGTTATTTAATCACTTGGGCGTTTGGTCACTTATTGCAGCTATATGATGCAAAAGATTATGATGAAAAAATGAAGGCTTGGAGAATTGAGAAATTTCCATTTATACCATCAAATTTTAAATATAAAATTAAGTGTGACAATTTAAATAAAAGTAGTGTAGATAAGGGTGCTGAAAAACAGATTAATATAATAAATAACTTAATAGGTAGAGATGATGTTGAAGAAGTAATATCTGCAACGGACTATGATCGTGAGGGAGAAGTTATTGCACATGAGATATTGTCATTTCTCGGTGTAAAAAAACCTATTTTTAGAATACTGCTGAATGAATGGACAGAAGAAGAAGTTAAGAGAGGCATGAAAAATTTAAAGCCGAATTCAAACATGGAATCGCTTCAAGATGCTGGTATAAGCAGACAGTGGGCAGATTGGATAATAGGAATAAACTTAACATCTGTAACAACATTGAGGTATAACTTTAATGATAAAAAAATATTAAATGTTGGAAGAGTTCTTCTCCCGACACTTAAGATAATTTATGACAGAGATAAAGAAATAGAAAATTTTGAGTCATCTACTTACTACAAGTTAATAGCGACTTTTAAGACAAAGGACAATGATGAATTTGAAGGAACTTATTATTTAAGTGAAAATGAAAAATTTGATGATAAGGAAATTATGGAAAATATATCTAAGCTTTTACAAGGTAAGAATGCACAAATTATAGAAAAGCAAGTAGAGAGAAAGAAAGACTATCCACCGCTCCTGTTTAATTTATCAAATTTGCAAGGATATGTAACAAGTAAGTATAAGGGATGGACTTCTGATAAAGTATTAAAAGTAGCACAAACTCTTTATGAAAAGAAGTTTACAACATATCCAAGAACAGGCAGTGTTGCATTAGAGGAAAGCTTAAAAGAAAGAACAAAAAAAGTATTAGATGTAATTAAAGCAGGACTTCCGTATGAGAATAAGATTAAGTTTGTAGATAATAAAAGAATATTTGATAATTCAAAAGTGGAAAGCCACAGTGCCATAGTCCCAACCTACATGAAGCCAACTGGGTTAAGTCAGGATGAAGCAATTGTATATGATGCAATAAAAAATAGATTTATAATGCAGTTTCTGCCTGTAGCTGAATATGAAGAAACTAAACTTGTATCTAAAGTTTATGAGAGTACAATTAGTGGTGTGTTTATATCAAAGGGAAAAGTTCAAACCATTGAAGGCTGGCATGTTGTTGAAAAAATGGATAGCAAAGATACTATATTGCCAATGGTCTTAGAAAAAGACATTGTAGATGTAGCTGATAGTAAAGTAAATGCTGTTGTAAAAAAGCCGCCAAAACTTCATAACGAAAAAACGTTATTAAGGGTTATGGAGACCTGCGGAAAAAACTTTAAAGATGAAGAAAATACAGATGAAATGATGGCTTCGATATTAAGTGGATTTAGTATAGGAACTCCTGCTACAAGAGCAGAAACAATAAAAAAATTAAAAGATGCATCTTACATTAAGACAAAAGGGAAAAGCCTTACATGCACGGAACTTGGAAAAACATTGATTGAGATATTTCCTGCAAAAGAGCTTTTAGATTTAGAATATACAGGAAGACTTGAAAAGACTTTATCGGATATAGAAAAAGGTAAGTTTAAAAAAGATGAATTTCTAAAAATGATTATGGAATTTACTATTAGTGCTGTTGATTCTATAAAGAAGGACACATCTATGTTAAAGAACTTCAAAGTTAAACTTCCTGAAGGTTTAGAGAGTGTAGGATCATGTCCTATATGTGGAAACCCAGTAGTTGAAAATGAAAAAGGATTTGGATGCATCAACTGGAAAAATGGATGTAAATTTACAGTATGGAAAAATGATAAATTTATAACATCACTAGGAAGAAAAGTTACTAAAGAGATGATAGAATTGCTGCTCAAAAATGGAAAAGTAGGATTTAGAAATTTAAAAAGTAAAAAAGGAACTTTCTATTCAGCATATTTAAAATATATGAAAGATGAAGAGACTGGATATTATAAGTGGAAAGTGGAATTTATATGAAACATCATTAGAAAAAATAAGATATAGCTTTTAAAAAAAGGTTATCAGTACTATATTTAGATAGTAATGATAACCTTTTTCTAATTAACCATCCATGCTGGCCGCAGCACAACCACGAATGAAAATAGTGACAAGCTATTTCCAAACTAAAATTATAATCTTTTTGCAATAGTATTTAATTCTTCTGATGTTTGAAGAATTTCACCAATACTAGCTGTTATTTCTTCAGAAGTAGCAGCTTGTTCCTGACTTGCACTTAAAGAATCACTGCTTTTTTCACTTGCTTCATCAACTTTTGATATTATATCATCAGTTAATTTCTTAATTTTTGGTACAGTGCTTTTTGACTGGTCTGAAAGTTTTCTAATTTGATTTGCTACAACTCCAAAACCCTTACCAGCTTCGCCAGCTCTTGCAGCTTCAATTGCAGCATTTAGTCCAAGCATTTTAGTCTGATCAGCAATATCCCTTATAAATGAAGATACATTATTTATTTCTTCAGTAAGACCAATTATTCCTTTTATTTCAGTGTTTAGTACCTGCTCATTTTGGTGTATTTGTGATGCAGATGCTGCAAGCTCTTCCATAGCTGCAGATATTCCGCTTAGGCCGCCTTCTATACTGCTGGACATATTTCTTAAATCAGAAGCAATTATTTTAGGTGTAATTACACATAAGGTGCCTACAGCTTCGTTAGCATTATCTTCATCAAATATAGGATAACTGGTTACTAAAGTTGGAACACCATATTTTGAAGCTTCAACTTCCGCTGAAACAGGTTTTTTTGTTTTAATTACTGTATATGGGACAGAATTTTCTTCAATAGTATAGTCAAGTACTAAAGAAGGAACATCAAATTTTGATGAGGCATGTCTACGTATTATTTTTTGTAAATCGGTTACATAAATAAGAGCACCTTCTGCAAACATTTCAGAAATTATTGGAGCAAAATCATTAAAAGCTTTTGCTACAGGATGAAGTCTAGGAAGTACTATTGAAAATGCACCAACTGAATTGCCA
>JAUZPN010000087.1 GCA_030705885.1 Bacillota bacterium
TAAAGAAAGTATATATACTAATTATATACAAAAATAAAATAAAACAATACAAAAAATAATATTTTTATTGATTATTAAATTATTATAGAATAGAATATTGGTAACAGGGCGAATATTAAAATAAAAAAAATTAAAATAGTTCGTATTTTTGATATATTAAAATTATATGGGTGATTATATGGAAAAAATTAGTAGGAATCAAAGAATTGTTGCGATAACAAAAATCTTATTAGACAATCCAAATAAAGTATTGAATTTAAATAAATTTACAGAGGCTTTTGCTGTAGCAAAGTCTACTATTAGTGAGGATATATTATTAGTTAGGGATATTTTTGTAAAATTAGGTACAGGAAAAGTCGAAACTATTTCAGGAGCTTCTGGAGGTGTAAGATTTATATTTGACATTTCAGCAGAAGAAAAGACTAAATTTTCACTTAAACTAAGTGATATTTTAAGGTCTAAGGATAGGATAATTCCAGGTGATTTTATATATATGACAGATATTATGTATAATCCTGAAATAATAAATAAAGCTGGATTAATTTTAGCTTCTGCTTTTAATAATCAAAAAATAGATTATGTTGTAACTGTTGAAACAAAAGGTGTTCCGTTAGCTTATGAAGTAGCAAAGAAACTTGGGAAGCAGCTTGTTATAGTAAGAAGAGACAATAGAGTTACAGAAGGGACTACAGTAAGTATTAATTATGTAACAGGTTCTAATAGGCGTATACAAACTATGTCGCTTTCAAGAAAAGCAATATTTAACGGAAGCAGCTGTATTTTTATTGATGATTTTATGAAAGCAGGCGGTACAGCAAATGGTATTAAAAACTTATTGAAGGAATATGACAGCAATCTTGTTGGAATTGGAGTTTTGGTGGATGATAGAGAGAGTTCAAAAAAATTGGTTGGAGAATATGTCTCTATTATACAATATAAGGGAATTGATGAAAATGGAAGTGCTATTATTGAGCCTTCTTTTTAAATATATATAGATTTACATAGATTTATTAAAATGGTAGATTTAAAAATTATAGGTATGGAAGACTTTTAAAAATTTAATTTACATTTTAGTATGCCTAAAATTTAAGTTTATTTTTGATGAAAAATAAAAAATAAATATAAAAATAAAGAAATTTGAAAAAATTAATAATTATTTTTAAAAAAAAGAAGGAAAAACGCAAAATTTATAGAATATAAATATATATTATGTTATATATGCAACTTGGAGGTGTATTTATATGGAAATTACAGACGTTAGGGTTAGAAAAGTAGCAGCAGAGGGTAAAATGAAGGCAATTGTATCAGTGACTTTTGACAATGAATTTGTTGTTCATGATATTAAAGTTATTGAAGGTCAAAATGGTCTTTTTATTGCTATGCCTAGTAGAAAAACTCCAGATGGAGAATTTAAGGATATAGCTCACCCAATAAATACTCAAACGAGAGAAAAGATTCAAAAGTTTATTCTTGACGAGTATGAAAAAGTTAAAAATGAAGAAGTTGCTGCAGGTAGTCAGGAGTAAAAAATAAAAAGGAGCTTTTAAGTTCCTTTTTATTTTTTTGACAAATATAAGAATTTTTTATTTCAATTAAATTATAATCAAAGATTATAATTCAATTAGGTTGAAAAAAAAATTCATATAAAATATAATTAAATTGATATTAAATATAAAAAGCCATAAGAGGTGTTAGAATGTATAAATGTTCAATAATATTAGCTGCAGGTGAAGGAAAGAGAATGAAATCTGAAACACCTAAGGTATTGCATAAAGTTTGTGGAAAAGAAATGGTCAATCATGTAATTGATATTATGAGAAAATCGGGTTTAGAAGATGTTAATGTAATTATTGGCAAAGGTGCTGATAAAGTAAAAGCATCAACAGAAAGCAGAAATGTATCATTTTCTGTTCAGAATGAACAGTTAGGGACTGGTCATGCTGTTAAATGTGCTGCAGATTTTTTGAAAGGTAAGCAAGGAACAGTAGCTATTTTCACTGGCGATGCACCACTTATTAAAATTGAAACTGTTGAGAAACTTTTAAAGTTTCATGAGGATGAAGGATTTAAAGCAACTCTTCTCACTTCTGTAGTAGATGATGCTGCTGCATATGGAAGAGTAATTAGAAATGAACAAGGTCAAGTAGAAAAAATCGTTGAATTTAAGGATTGCAGCAAAGAAGAAGCTGAAGTGAAAGAAATTAATGCTGGAATGTATTGTTTTGATATAGAAAGTCTTTTAAAAAGCCTAGAAAAACTTAATAATAACAATGCACAAGGAGAATTTTATTTAACAGATGTAATTGAAATATTAAAAAATGAAAATAAGCCTATAGGGGCTATGCCAACAGAATTTGAAGAAACACTTGGCGTAAATTCAAGAGTTGAGCTGGCACAGGCTGATAAAATACTTAGAAAAAGAATAAATAAAAAACACATGGAAAATGGTGTTACTATAATTGATCCTGAAAATACTTACATTGGAAGTGAAGTTGAAATTGGAAATGATACTATTATTTATCCAGGTAATGTTTTAGAGGGAAAAACTTTTATAGGGAAAAACTGCATATTGTATCCGAACTCACGAATTCAAGATTCTGTTTTAGAGGATAATATTAATGTTCAGAGTTCAGTTGTTTTAGAAAGCCGTATTGGTGAAAATACTACTGTAGGACCTTTTGCATACATTAGACCTGAAAGTGTTATAGGAAAATCAGCAAGAATAGGTGATTTTGTTGAAATAAAGAAGTCTACAATAGGAGATAATACAAAAGTGTCACATCTCACATATATTGGAGATGCTGAAGTTGGAAGCAAGTGCAATTTTGGATGTGGAACTGTAGTTGTAAATTACGATGGCAAAAAGAAATATAAAACAATTATAGGAAACAATTCATTTATTGGCTGCAATACAAATTTAGTATCACCTGTAGAAGTTGAAGACAATACATTTATAGCTGCTGGTTCTACAATAACAGATAAAGTGCCAGAAGGTTCACTAGCTATAGCTAGAGCAAGGCAAGTTAATATTAAAGGATGGGTTGAAAAAAATAAATAGTAGCAGGGGAGCGATTCATTAATGATAACACATGGCAAAGGTATCAAAATTTTTGCAGGTAATTCTAATATTAAACTTGCAAAAGAAATAGCAGATCTTTTGTATTTACAAGTGGGTGATTCTAAAATTGGAAGATTCAGCGATGGAGAAATATCCGTAAATATCAATGAAACTGTAAGGGGAACTGATGCATTTATAATACAATCCACAAATGCCCCGGTAAATGATAACTTGATGGAACTTTTAATAATGATTGATGCATTTAAAAGGGCTTCTGCAGGCAGAATAACAGCTGTAATTCCTTATTATGGTTATGCGAGACAAGACAGAAAAGCAAAGGCAAGGGACCCAATTACAGCTAAGCTTGTAGCAGATTTGCTTACAGCAGCTGGTGCTAATAGAATTCTTACAATGGATTTACATGCTCCTCAAATACAGGGATATTTTAATATTCCACTGGATCATATGATGGGAGGACCAATTATTGCAAAGTATTTCATTTCAAAGGGTTATAGAGAAAATAATGATGTAGTTGTAGTATCTCCAGATCTTGGAAGCGTAACTAGGGCTAGAAAATTTGCAGATATGTTACATGCACCAATTGCAATAATAGATAAGCGAAGACCTAAAGCTAATGTTTCAGAAATAATGAATGTAATTGGTGAAGTTAAGGGGAAAGTTGCAATATTAATTGATGATGTAATTGATACAGCAGGTACAATAACTAATGCAGCAAATGCTCTTGCCAATATGGGAGCTTCTGAGATATATGCAGCCTGTACTCATGCTGTTTTATCAGGACCTGCACTAGAAAGAATAAATGATTGTGCAATTCAAGAACTCGTAATGTTAAATACTATACAACTTCCAGAAAATAAACAATCTAAAAAATTTAAAAATCTTACAGCAGCACCTATATTTGCAGAAGCTATTAGGAGAATATATGATGATGTTTCTGTAAGCAAGTTATTTGAGGGAAGAGAATAATCAGAAAATGTAAAAATAAAAACAATCAATTTAATTTTAAATTGATTGTTTTTATTTGCCCCATAGAAGTTATTATGATATTATAAATTATAATATTCTGAAATATAAAGGAGTTGTATAAATATGGACGGTGCTGTTGGAAAAGTATTAATTATTGATGATGATGAAAATATCAGTGAAGTAATAAAAATGTATCTTGAAAGTTCAGGATATGATACTTGTGTATGTCATGATGGCAGAGATGGTGAAAAAGCATTTGAAGATTATAAGCCGGATTTGGTTTTATTAGATATTATGCTTCCACACATAGATGGAATTGATGTTTTGAAGTGGATAAGAAAGTCAAGTTCAACACCTGTTATTATGCTGACAGCTAAGGGAGAAACTTTTGACAAGGTTTTAGGATTGGAGCTTGGTGCAGATGATTATATAGTAAAACCTTTTGAACCAAAGGAACTTGTTGCTAGGGTAAAAGCTGTTTTGAGAAGATATAATTTAGATACTGCAAATAAAGAAACATTAAAATTTGATCAATTAATTATAGATGTAAATTCATATACAGTAGTTTACAAGGAAGAAGAAATTAAAATGCCTCCTAAAGAATTTGAATTATTACATTATTTGGCATGTAATAAAAATAGAGTGTTTACAAGAGAACAGTTATTGTGCGAGGTTTGGGGATATGATTATCCAGGCGATTCTAGAACTGTAGATGTACATGTAAAAAGATTAAGAGAAAAGCTTCAAGGAGGATCAAATTGGCAAATTGAAACTGTATGGGGTGTAGGTTATAAGTTTGAAGTAAAATAAATGATAATGGGAAATAAGTGTAGGTTGTAAATTTGAGGTGAAATAAGTGAAAAAAAGTTTGTTTACAAAAATGGTAGCTTCATATTTTATAATAACAGCAGTTAGTTTTGCTGTTGTTGCTTGCATTCTATCTTTGTGGTTTCAAAATTATTATTTGCAAAACAGGAGTAAACAACTGGAGGATGAAGCATATCTTATCAAAAATGATGTAATAAATTATTCACATAGTGGCTTAAGTGATGAAACTATTGTAAAACTTGATAAACTTAATGAAACTATCAAGTTTTACAGCAGCTATTCAAAAGCTGATATTTGGATTACTGATAATTTTGGAGTGGTATATGCTGTTTCAAATGAGAATCAAAAATTTATTATTGATTCTCAAGTGTTTTATAATGATTTAAGTAAATTATGGGAAGGACAGATTGTAAAAAATAAAGGAAAATTTGCAAATCTATTTGATAAGCCTGTCAGAGTATATGAGATACCTATTTTTGATTCAAGAAATTTATTAAGTGGTATTGTAATAATAAGTACACCAGTAAACGAATTAAATGAACAAATAAAGAAAGTAGAAGTAATTATTTGGGTATCTGCTATTATTGCTGCTGTAATTTCAAGTATTGCTGCTTATTATTTTTCAAAAAGATTTATTATAAAACCATTAGCAAAAATTAATTATACTGCAGATAAAATATCAAAGGGAGAAGTGAAAAGGAGAGTTAATATAAATTCAAATGATGAAATAGGGGAATTAGTGAAATCTTTTAATTTAATGGCTGATTCTATGGAAAAAATTGAGGCAAATAGAAGGCTGTTTGTTTCAAATGTATCTCATGAAATAAGATCACCTATTACATCAATAAAAGGTTTTATAGGGGGTATACTTGATGGTGTTATTCCACCAGAGAAGGAAAAATACTATCTTAATATAACATTTGAAGAAATACAAAGGTTAACAAGGCTTGTAAACGATTTACTTGATTTATCAGCTATTGAATCTGGTAAAGTTGAATTGAAAAATGAAAAATTTGATATTAATGAGATAATCAGAATATGTGTTATTAAGTTTGAAACAAAAATAAATAGTAAAAATTTAAAAGTAGATGTTTGTTTTACAAGTGAGAATTTATATGCAGAAGGAGATAAGGATAGACATATTCAAGTTGTGACGAATTTATTAGATAATGCTATAAAATATGTTGGAGATGGTGGAATTATAAAAATAGAATCTAGAATTAGAGGAGATAAGATACAAGTTTCAATATTTAATAATGGAGCATGTATTCCAATGGAAGATCTTCCTCATATTTGGGATAGATTTTATAAAGCAGAAAAATCAAGAACAACCAAAACAAGTACTGGTTTAGGACTTCCTATTGTAAGAAACATTCTTACCCAGCATGGAGAAGACATATGGGTTGAAAATGTTGAAGGTGAGGGTGTAACATTTACATTTTCATTAAAACCGAGCATTTAAAAAAATGTAATTAATTTATTACAGAATGTTCATAAACACGTAAAAATATATGTGTATAATGTATTATAGCAGTTTTATACTTTCTACATCATATTTAGTGTAACTTTGTGCCGAGGAATAGTATATATTTATTATTTGTAATAAGTAATTGTTTTGAGGAGGTTTTTCAAATGGATGATGATGACAAGCAAATTAAAAATGTTTCATTGGAACAGTCAACAGATGATTATAATTTATTTTCTTCACAAGCAGAAATAAAATTTAGAAACAGAAAATTTGAAACAAAAATAAAAAATATAATGAAAGTAGTTATTTTTATACTTATTGCATCAATTTCAGGAGGAATTACTGCAACTATTATAATAGATATTAAATATTCAAATATACTGTATTCGCATTTTCCATTTGTTATAAGTCAAGTTACTACAATTAGGAATTCAGATAATACTAGAAGTACTATAGGCAGAGTTGCTGATATTGTTCAGCCTGCATTAGTTGGGATAAGTGATAAAGAAGAAAATTTTAACAGCAATACACTTGAAAGCAATAGCTGTGGTGTTGTTTTTGATTCAAGAGGATATATTTTAACAAGTTATGATGGAGTAAAGGATTTCAGTAATATATATGTTAAGTTTCCTAATAAACCTAAAGTTATTAAAGCAATAGTTGTTGGTACAAATCCTTATGCTGACATTGCTATTTTGAAAGTATCCCTTCAAGGACTTCAAACCATAAGCTTTGGAGATTCATCTAAAGTCAGGATGGGAGATACTGTACTAGCCTTAGGAAATTCATGCGGTACAAGTGAAGGCATAATTACATCAGGTATTGTAAGTGCAACAGATAAGACGCTAAATGATAAAAATTCATATAAAATTATTTTAACAGATGCTGCTATAACTTCAGAAAATTACGGCGGATTTCTATGTAATGAAGAGGGTAATGTGATTGCTATAAATTTAAAGAAATATAATACTTCATTACAATTCAATTCTGATGAAATTGAAGGTGCTTTGGCTATAAATGAAGCTCAAGATTTAATAAAAAAGATAATGGATAATAATAATATTAGTATGAATTCTAATCCAAATATTGTTTTACCTAAGGTGGATTTTGGAGTTGAAGTTTGTAATAGTGATTTAAATGATAAAAATTCAATAAAAGGTATATATGTTAAAGAAGTACATTTAGCTAGCAGTGCTAGTAAGGCGGGAATCAAAGTATTAGATATTATTATTGAGCTGGATAAACAAAAAATAGCTTCAACAGATGATTTTTATAATATCCTTTCAAAGCATAAACCTGGAGATGTTATACCATGCAAAGTGTTAAGGGAAGGTAAAGTAATTGAGTTAAATGTGAGTCTGTATGAAGCAAAATAATATACTTTGCTTAGTCTTAAAGGTCTAATGAATTTTTAAAGAAGTTCTATATTTCTATCATCCGCAAATTAAGTGGAATTAAATGTGCTTAAACAAAGTATAGTATATAATTTAAAATATGATATAATAAAGAGGCTGATGTCTCTTTATTATTTTTTAAACATAAAGGAAGGTAAGAAAATCATGTTTTTAATTGTTGGTTTAGGTAATCCAGGTGATGAGTATAAACATACAAGACACAATGTTGGATTTGATATGATAGATTTATTAAGTGAGAAGTATAATATTAGTGTAAATAGGTTAAAATTTAAAGGTATGTATGGGGAAGGTACTATTGAAAACCAAAAGGTAATTCTTTTGAAGCCAGCTACATATATGAATTTAAGCGGTGACAGCATAATTGAAGTAGTGAATTTTTATAAGATACCTAAAGATAATATTATTGTTTTATATGATGATATCAGCTTAGAGGTAGGAAGATTGAGAATAAGATCTGAAGGAAGTGCAGGCGGGCATAATGGAATAAAAAGCATAATTTCACAGTTAGGAACTGAATCTTTTAAGAGGGTGAGGTTTGGTGTAGGAAAATCAAAAGGAAATCTTGTTTCACATGTCCTTGGCAAATTTTCGAAGGAAGACAGAGAAATACTTGATAAAGTTTTTGAAATTGGTGTAGAAGCTGTAGAAGCTATTATAGATAAGGGAATTGCTCAGGCTATGAATAAATATAATGGTATAAATTTAGCAGAACTTTGTGACCGAGGATAGTATATATTAAAGAATCTTAGGAGGAAGAGTTAATAATGAGGCTAGATGGTCTATTAAAACCTCTGCAGGATAGTAGAGATTATAATGAAATTATAGATAATATAAATAAAGGGAAATTTCCAATTGGAGTATTTGGGCTTTCTGAGTCAGCAAGAAGCTATTTTATTGATGCAATTTATGAGAAAATGGATAAATCCTTTATAATAGTTACACATAATGATGTGGAAGCAAAAAATTTATATGAGGATTTATCGTTTTATGTAAATAACATTTATTATTTACCTTCTAAAGAACTGGTTTTTTATAATATAGAGGCCATATCTGCTGATTTAAGATGGGAAAGGTTAAAAGTTCTCAGAGAGATAATTAGAAAGAGTAAAAAAATAATTGTTTTATCTATAGAATCTTTGATTTCAACATGCGTACCAATGGAATTATATGATAAATATACCTTTAAGTACAAGATGGGAGATAATATTTATATTGAAGAACTTAGTGAAAAGTTAATACAATGCGGCTATGAAAAAACAGATATTGTAGAAAGCAAAGGCCAGTTTTCTGTAAGAGGAGGTATTATTGATATATATCCTCCAATTTCTGCTGTTCCTTTTAGAATTGAGCTTTTTGGAGATGAGATTGATTCAATCAGAAGTTTTAATACAGAGTCACAAAGAAGTATAGAAAAAGTAAATAAAATTGAAATATTTCCTGCAAAGGAAATGATTTTAAATAAGGATAATATTGAAAGAGCAACAATTAAAATAAAAGAAGATTTAAACCTTGTATATAATAACTTAATGAAGAAAGATAATACAGAAAGTGCAGATAGAATAAAATCTATTATTAATTCTAATTTAGAGGAACTAAAAGAAAAATGGAGCTTTGAGACGATAGATAGTTTTATGCCTTATTTTTATGAGAAAACTTCCACCCTTCTTGATTACATGAAGGATTATTTTATTTTCTTAGATGATACTCAAAGATGTAAAGGTAAATTAGATAGTGTATATTTTGAATTTGAAGAAAGTTACAAAAGTTTTTTTGACAGGGGAAACATATTACCTGGACAGGGAAAATTACAGGTTCCTAAGGATGTTCTTATTGAAATGTTAGAGAGCAGTAATATAGTTACATTGAATACTATAACAAAGTCATCAGACATACTTAAACCAAAGTCAATGGTTTCTTTTTCGGAAATTACTCTTCATCAGTATCATGGACAATTAGATTTGCTGCTTGAAGAAATAAAAGATAAAAAATCAAGGGGTTTTAAAACAATAATACTTTCAGGAACCAGACCAAGAGGAGAAAGACTGGTAGATACATTAAGAGACAGAGATGTTGAAAGTAGTTATAGTGATGTAATAAGAGATGTACAATTTGGAGAGGTAGTTATAACTTTTGGAAATCAGGTTAAAGGTTTTGAGTATCCTGATTTGAAATTATGTGTTATATCGGATAAGGAAGTTTTTGGTGAATCAAAACGCAGGCCTAATAGAAAAACTATGAAAAAAGGTGTAGGTAAAATCAGCAGCTTTACAGAGCTAAAGCCAGGTGATTATATAGTACATACTAATCATGGTATTGGTGTATATAAAGGCATAAAGCAGCTAGAGGTACAAGGACACAAAAAGGACTACTTAGAGTTAAGCTATGATTCAGATGATAAACTTTTTGTTCCTGTTGAGCAGCTTGAATTAGTTCAAAAATATATAGGAACAGAAGGAAAATCACCTAAAGTTACGAAACTTGGTGGAACAGATTGGATAAAAGCCAAGAGTAAAGTACAAAAATCAGTTAATGAAATGGCAGAAGACTTGATAAAATTATATGCTGCAAGATCTACACTGAAGGGACATAGATTTTCAAAGGATACAATTTGGCAGAAGCAGTTTGAAGATGAATTTCCATATCAAGAAACACAAGATCAGTTAATTGCTATCGAAGATATTAAAAAGGACATGGAAAGTGATAAAGCAATGGATAGACTCCTTTGCGGAGATGTTGGATATGGAAAGACTGAAGTAGCAGTTAGAGCTGCTTTTAAAGCAGTTATGGATGGAAAGCAGGTAGCTTTCTTAGTGCCAACAACAATACTAGCACAGCAGCATTATAATAATTTAGTAAAAAGATTTTCTGATTTTCCTATAAAGGTAGATATGATATGCAGATTTAGAACGCCAGCACAGCAGAGAAACATAATTACAGCAGCTAAAGAAGGCAATTTAGACATTCTTATTGGAACTCATAAAATTCTTAGTAAAGACATGCACTTTAAAGATTTAGGACTTTTAATAATAGATGAAGAACAGAGATTTGGAGTTACGCATAAAGAAAAAATAAAGGAAATGAAAAAAAATATAGATGTACTCACATTGACTGCAACACCAATCCCAAGAACCCTTCATATGTCTTTAGTAGGGGTTAGGGATATCAGCATAATTGAAACTCCGCCAGAAGAAAGATATCCAATTCAAACATATGTAGTAGAATACAATGATCAGTTAATTAGAGATGCAGTGATGAGAGAAATGGCCAGAAATGGACAGGTGTATTTTGTTTATAATAGAGTCGAAACTATAAATGATATGGCAGCATATTTAAAGAAACTTGTTCCTGAAGCTAGGATTGCTATAGGTCATGGTCAAATGTCTGAAAGAGAGTTAGAAAATATTATTGTTGATTTTATGAATAATGAATATGATATTCTATTATGCAGTACAATAATTGAAACGGGAATGGATATTCAAAATGTTAATACTATGATTATATATGATTCTGATAGAATGGGACTTTCACAGCTCTATCAATTAAGAGGAAGGGTAGGACGAACTAATAGAATAGCTTATGCATACCTTACTTATAGAAAAGATAAGGTACTTACTGAAGTAGCAGAGAAAAGGTTAAAAGCTATAAAAGATTTTACAGAACTTGGATCAGGTTTTAAAATAGCTATGAAGGATCTTGAAATAAGAGGAGCAGGAAATATGATGGGTTCTGCACAGCATGGTCATATGGCTGCTATAGGCTATGATTTATACTGCAGGATGCTTGAGGATATGGTTAAGAGAATTAAAGGCGAAGACATTAATGAACCTATTGAAACTACAATTGATATAAAAATTGATGCATTTATTCCTAGAGATTATATAGAGGATGAAGTACAGAAGATAGAAGTTTATAAAAAGATTGCAGCTATAAGTTCCTATGAAGATATGATGGATGTTCAGGAAGAAATTGAAGATAGATTTTCTAACATTCCTGAGCCTGTACAGAATCTAATGAATATTGCATTTTTGAGAAGTATGTCGAAAATGTTAGATATAGAAGAAATAAAGGATAAAAATAATCAACTATCTTTTCAGTTTTCAAGTAATAAGAAGCTAAATGAAAATGTTATATTTGAACTTACAAAAAAGTACAAAAAACAATTAAAATTTAAATCTGACGAAAAACCTGCATTTTTATTGGATTCAAGTGAAATAAAGAAAGAAAATTTAATCTTATTTATAAAAGAAGTATTAGATTTTTTGAAATCTCTATTTGAAAATGAATAAATATATGATAGAATAAAGTTAAAGTTTAAATTTAAATTGGCTTCATAGAATTACATAAACATACGAGAGTGGAGGAATAATAGTGAAAAATTTAAAAAAAATTGTAAGTATTGCACTGATTTCTTGTTTGGTTGCAGGATCATCAGGTTGTGCAATGATTGAAAAGACACAATATGCAATGGATAAACAAATAGTTGCAACTTTTGGAAAGGAAAAAATAACTAGAGGTGAATTGTATAAACAGTATCAAATGGCAGCATTAGTATCTCAAACAAAAGCACAATATGGTGAAAATTACACTAAAGATGCTACAGTAATGACTAATTTTAAACAATCAGAGCAACAGATATTAAATGAAATTATTGATGAAAAGATAATATTACAAAAAGCAAAAGATTTAAAATTAGTTCCAGATGATGCTACATTAAAGAAAGAAATGCAAACACAAAAGGATACAATTAAAAAACAAAATAATGTAACTGATGCTGCTTCAATGAAAACGTTTCTTAAACAGGCAGGACTTCCTAATGAAGCTGCTTTAGATACTGAATTAAAAAACAGTGTAATTATACAAAAAGTTGTTGACAATCAAACAAAAGATATTACAGTATCAGATTCAGATATTCAAGCTGCCTATGAAAGTTCGAAATATACAAAATATGTAAATTTTACTTCTAGTTCAGGATCTGCACCAAAGATTCACACATGGAACATTTTAACTTCAACTGAAGATGATGCAAAGAAAATTAAGCAGAGATTAGATAATGGAGAGGATTTTGCTACAATAGCTAAAGCTACAAACACAGATTCTACAAAGGATACTGGCGGAGATCTTGGAGATATAGAAATTACAAGTTTAGTACCTGAATATGTAGATGGTGCTATAGCACTTAAGCCAAATCAAATATCAAATCCAGTTAAGTCAAGCTATGGATATCATATTATAAAACTTATAAGCAAAGATGATTTTACTGTAAAACCATTATCTGAAGTAAAAGATGATGTTAAGCAGACTGCTTTGCAAACAGCAAAAAGTACTAAATTTCAAACTGTTGTAAAGGGTTGGGAAAGTAGTGCTAAAATAGAAACTAAAAGTTACGAAAAAAACCTATAGAAATTTAATAACATATAAATATAGTAAAAAGATGCTTTTATTTAAGCATCTTTTTTAGCTTTGTGTATAAATTTCTTAAATGGAAAGATAATAATAATACAAGTATCAATTAGTAAAAATATAATAATATTTTGATACAAGGAGGAAAAAATAATGAAAGCCACTGGCATTGTTAGACGTATTGATGATTTAGGAAGAGTAGTAATTCCTAAGGAAATTAGAAGGACTCTTAGGATGAGAGAAGGAGATCCATTAGAGATTTTTACTGACAGAGAAGGAGGAGTTA
>JAUZPN010000088.1 GCA_030705885.1 Bacillota bacterium
CAGCTAAAATAGATAAAAGTGAAATGATTAAAAATTCAGAAATATGGATAGATGAGTTTTCAAGCTTTACACCTCAGCAGTATAAAATAATAGAAAAACTTATGAAAAATGCTTTAAAGGTTAATATAACTTTATGCAGTGATTGTTCAGGAAAAGATGCAGCGGCAGATAATACAGATGTATTTTTACCTGTTAAAAATACAGAAAGAAAAATACTGAAATTAGCTGAAGAAAATAATATTAAATATGAAAAACCTATTTATTTATGTGATAATAACATGGATAGATTTAAGGACAGCATTGAATTAAGACATTTATCAAGGCATTTTTTTACTTTTCCTTATAAAGTATATAATAATAAGACAAAGGACATAGAAATATTCAAAGCATTAAATATTTATTCAGAAGTTGAAGAAACAGCCAGAGACATAATAAAAAAATGTCGTGATATGAAATTAAGATATGGTAATATTGCGGTGGTTACAAGAAATTTAGAGAATTACGAAAAGCTTGTCCAAGTTATCTTTTCTCAATATAAAATCCCTTGCTTTATTGATCAAAAGCGTGATATAACAGGAAATCCACTTATAGTATTTATTAATTCTGCTTTAGAGATTACAGCTAGTAACTGGAGCTATGAAGCTGTTTTTAAATTTTTAAAAACAGGTATGGTTGACATTGAAAAAAATAATATTGATATTTTAGAAAATTATATACTGGCGAATGGAATTAAAGGAAACAAGTGGAGAGAAGAACAGTGGAACTATAGAATAAATTATGGTTTTGACGAAAGTTCTGTTTCTGAGTATGAGAAATACATACTTAAAATAGTTAATGATACAAAACAAATTATTACTGATAAATTTTTTGTGTTTGAAAATAATATTAAAAAGAATAAAAATGTAAAAGATATATGCAATACTATATATGATTTTTTAATCAGTATGGAAGTACCAGAAAAAATAGAAAAGTGGATTGAACAATTTAAAAGCATTGGAAATCAAGAAATGGTAAATGAGTATAGTCAGATTTGGAATAATTTAATGGATTTTTTTGATCAAATTGTGGAAGTAATGGGAAACGAAGAAATGGCTTTGAAGAAATTTATTAAAACTTTTAATTCAGGTATTGAAGAATATAAAATAGGTTTAATTCCTCCAGCGCTGGATCAAGTACTGGTAGGTGATTTACAACGTGTTCGAAGTCAGGAAATTAAAGCATTATATATAATTGGAGTAAACGACAGCATATTTCCAAGAGGAAGCTTTGAAGAAGGCATTTTAACGGATAAAGACAGGGAAATATTAAAAATAAATGGAATCGAATTAGCTCAGGATACTAAATCACAAGCATTTGAAGAGCAGTTTTTAATATATACTACTCTTAATATTTCTTCTAAATACTTAAAAATAAGTTATCCTATTGCAGATTCAGAAGGAAAAACTTTAAGACCATCTATTATAATATCAAGACTTAAAAAAATATTTCCTAATGTATATGAAAGCAGCGATATAATTAAAAAAGGTGACGATATAGAAAGCTTGAATTTGATTTCTTCGGCAGAGCCAACATTTAATACTATGGTTACTGCACTTAGGGCTGATTTTGATGGTATTAGTGCTAATCCAATCTGGTGGGATGCATTAAAATGGTATAGTAGTGATGAGATTTGGAAGGAAAAGTTAAGCAGAGCGTTTGAAGGACTTTCTTACAATAATTTTACAGAACATATTAGCAGAGGGAAAATAAAAAATCTTTATGGTAAAACTATGAAGTTAAGTGTTTCAAGACTTGAAAAATTTGTGGAGTGTCCTTTTGCTTATTATGTTCAATATGGTTTGAAGGCTAAAGATAGAAAAGTATATGAATTTAGTGCTCCAGATTTAGGTTCCTTCATTCATGGCGTTTTGGATGAATTTTATAATGTACTGGAAAAGGAGAAGCTTACTTTTAGAGATGTTGATAGGAATTGGTGCAGCTATACAGTTTCATATATTGTAGATAAAACCATTGAGGAAAAAAATGGGTATATATTAAATAGTTCTGCAAGATATAAGTATTTAGCAGATAGACTTAAAAGAATACTTACAAGATCTGTGTGCCTCATTTCAGAACATATAAAAAGGAGTTCCTTTGATCCTGTTGGTCATGAAGTATCCTTTGGTAATGATAAGGAGTTTCCTCCAATAGTTATAAAGATGAATTCAGGAGAAGAAATCAGCTTTATAGGAAGAGTAGATAGGATAGATGAGATGGACACTGAAAATGGAAAATATATTAGGATAATTGATTATAAATCAGGTAATAAAGCTTTTAAGCTTTCTGATGTTTATTATGGTCTTTCTCTGCAGCTTCTTATATATCTGGATGCAATTTTGACAAATAAAGAAAAATATCTTAATGGAGAGGCTATGCCTGGAGCTGTATTATATTTTAAAATAGACGATCCAATTTTATCTGCTGATGGTGATATGGAAGAACAGCAGATAGAAGAGGAAGTTATGAAAAAACTTAAAATGAATGGTTTGCTGTTAAGTGATGCTAAAATAGTTAAAGCCATGGATAACCAAATTGATGGATATTCATTAATTATACCTGCATACATGAAAAAGGATGGTAATCTTGGAAAGTCTTCTTCAGCTACTTTAGAACAGTTTGAAATATTAAGAGATTATGTAAGAAAGACATTAGTAAGCTTATGTGAAGAAATACTTAATGGGAACATCAGTATATTACCATGCAAAAAGGAAGAATATACTCCTTGTATTAATTGCAGCTTTTCAGCGGTCTGCAGATTTGAAACTTCTATAAAAGGCAGCAGATATAAAGTATTTAAAAATAAAAAAGATGATGAGGTATGGGAACTTATGAGCAAAAAAATCAGCAATGATAAAAATAATACTTTACGAAATTAAAATAAACTATTAAAATAACAATTAGAAATTATATTATGTTCGATTATAAAATTCTGCAAAATTTCTGAAATCAGCATAACTCTACTGTTATTTATAAATTAATAGAAAGCAAATATATACGAACAAAGTATAATTTGAATGTGAAAACTTTGGAGGAAACTTATGGAACAGGAAAATATTTCAACTGCATCTTATGATGTAACATCACTTACTTCCTTAGAGAAGCTGGAGCCAGTGCGTGTACGACCAGGAATGTATATTGGCTCCACCGGTGTTAAAGGACTGCATCATTGTATATGGGAAATACTTGATAATGCAATTGACGAAATTACTAATGGCTATGGTGACAAGGCTGTTGTTATTTTAAATAAAGATAAAAGTGCTACAATTATGGATAATGGAAGAGGTGTACCTACTGGAATACACCCTGTAAAAAAGAAGTCAGGTGTTGAGATGGTATTTACTGAGCTTCATACTGGAGGAAAGTTTGATAATAAAAATTATAAAACCTCCGGGGGACTTCATGGAGTTGGTGCAGCAGTAGTAAATGCACTTTCAGAATGGCTTGAAGTTGAAGTAAGTCAAAATGGTCATGTTTATAAGCAGAGATTTGAATATGCATATGATAAAAGTCTGAAAAAAAATATGCCTGGTACATCTGTAGGCCCTCTTAAAATAGTTAAAGATACAAAGGAAACTGGAACAAAGGTTACCTTCCTTCCTGACAAAGATGTGTTTAACACTATTGATTTTAGATTTGATATGATAGATGAAAGACTTCAGGAACTTGCATTTCAAAATAAAGGGATGACTTTGGTACTTATTGATGATAGAAAAGATGAGTCTGTAAAAAAAGAATATTATTCAGAGAGAGGACTTCTTGATTTTATAGATTATCTAAATGAAAGCAAGACGAAGATTCATGAAAACCCTATAAGCTTTGAAGGTGAAAAAGAAATTAACAATATAAAGATGTATGGTGAAATATGTATGCAGTTTACAGATTCAAGTACTGAGAATATTGCAAGTTATGTTAATAATATTCCAACTACAGAATCAGGTACGCATGAAGCTGGTTTTAAGACAGGTATGACAAGAGCTTTTAAGGAATGGACAAAAAAGCTTAATCTCATTAAGGAAAAGGATAAGGACTTTGAGGGAGATGACCTTAGAGAAGGACTGACTGCTATAGTAAGAATTAAGATATCAAATCCTATATTTGAAGGACAAACCAAAAATAAACTTGGTAATACTGAAGCTTATACCATGATGAATGATTTAGCATATACCAAGCTTTGTGAATGGATTGAGGATAATAAGGAACTGGCAGCTAATTTTATTAATAATGCATTAAATGCAGCTGCTACAAGAGAGAAAATAAAAAAAATAAGTGATGCTGAAAAGAGAAAGGTTGGACGTGGAACAGCACCTTTAGCTGGGAAAATAGCTGTCTGTACTTTAAAAGATCCTGAATTTTGTGAATTTATTGTAGTAGAAGGAGATTCAGCAGGAGGCAGTGCAAAACAGGCAAGAGACAGAAGGTTTCAAACTATAATGCCTTCAAAAGGTAAAATAATGAATACAGAGAAACAAAAGCTTGAAAATGTTCTTGGCAGTGAAGAGTTAAAAATTTTTAATACAGCTATAGGAACTGGAGTGCTGGATAATTATAAAGAAGAAGAATTAAAATATGATAAAATAATAATAATGAGTGATGCAGATGTTGATGGTTATCATATAAGGACGTTGTGGATGACATATTTGTATAGATATATGAGATCATTAATTGCAGAAGGACATCTATATATAGCTCTTCCTCCCCTTTATAAAGTATATAAGCAGGATAAAAAGGGCGAAACAGTAAAATATGCATATAGTGACGATGAACTGGAAAAAACAAAAAAAGAAATTGGTAAAGGTGCACTTATTCAAAGATACAAAGGTCTTGGAGAGATGAATCCAGATCAGCTTTGGGATACCACTTTAAATCCATCTACAAGAACTTTGCAGCAGGTTACAATTGAAGATGCTGCAAAAGCTGAAAAAATGGTATCGCTGCTTATGGGAGATGTCGTTGAACCAAGAAAAAATTATATGTATAAATATGCTGAGTTTTAAACAGTAAAGAGCATTAAATCTATAAATTAACAAGTGGTATACTATCCCCGGTCACAAAGTTCCACTAAATTTCTAAAAGAAGCTTCACCTCGCTATCATTTACAAATTAATTGGAACTAAATGTGACCGAGAAAAGTATAGGTAACATAGGAGGAGAGAATATTGCCCAAAAAAATTGATATACCAAAGGATAACAACATAATAAAAGTTTCTATAGATGAAGTAATGCCTGATAATTATCTTCCTTATGCTGTGGAAGTTGCTAAGGATAGAGCTTTACCAGATGTAAGAGATGGTCTTAAGCCAGTACATAGAAGAATACTTTATGGAGCATATATGCTGAAGGCATTTCCAGATAAGCCTTATTATAAATCAGCAAGAATAGTAGGAGATATTTTAGGTAAATATCATCCTCATGGTGATACTTCTGTTTATGATGCTATGGTTATTCTTGCTCAAAATTTTACAACAAGAATGCCTCTTATAGATGGTCATGGTAACTGGGGAAGTCAGGATGGAGACAGTGCTGCTGCAATGCGTTATACTGAAGCCAGAATGACTAATATTGCCATGGAAATGATTAAGGATATAGATAAAGATGTAGTTAATATGATTGACAATTATTCTGCTACAGAGCAGGAGCCAGAAGTTTTGCCAGCAAAATATCCTAATCTTCTTGTGAATGGAGCATTTGGAATAGCTGTTGGACTTGCAACTAATATACCGCCGCATAATCTTATAGAAGTTGTAGATGCATCTTTAGCCTGTATTGAAAAACCAGATATAACAACTAAAGAGCTTATTCAATATGTAAAAGGACCTGACTTGCCTACAGGTGGTGTGCTAATTGGGAAAAATGCACTGCTTTCAGCTTATGAGACAGGAATAGGAAAAGTAACCTTAAGAGCTAAAACAAGTATTGAAAAATTGGAAAATGGAAGACCTGCAATAATAATTACAGAGTTTCCATACAGAAAATCAAAAGCAAAGATGCTGCAGCTTATTTCTGAAATGACAGGAGATAAAAGACATGAGAAAGCTCTTGAATCAATTATTGATATAAGAGATGAATCTGATAGAACCGGTATAAGAGCTGTAATAGAGTTAAAAAAATCTGCAGATGAGGCTGTGGCTGAAAAAGTTTTAAAATACCTATTCAAAAAAACAGACCTTCAGTGTAATATTTCATTTAATATGGTTGCACTTTCAAATGGTAAACCTGAAACTATGGGACTTAAAACTATTTTAGTTCATTACATTAATCATAGAAAAGAAGTAGTAACAAGAAGAACTAAAAAGGAACTTGAAATTGCTGAGAAAAGATTTCATATTGTAGAAGGTTTCATAAAGGCAATTGATATTATTGACGAAATAATTGCAACTATAAGATCATCTAAGTCTAAAAAAGATTCAGAAAATAATCTTGCAGAAAAATTTGGTTTTACAGAGCTTCAAGCAGAGGCTATAGTTGAGTTAATGCTTTATAGACTTACAGGCTTAGAAATAAAAATATTTGAAAAGGAATATAAAGAATTAGAAAAAGAAATAAAAAAACTTAAAAAAATATTAGAAAGTGAAAAGGAATTATTTAACGTAATAAAAAAAGAGCTTAATGAAGTAAAAGAAAAATATGGTGATGAAAGGCGTACTGCCATCATTGAAGATGATGAAGAAGCCAAAATAGATATTGAAGAACTAGTAGTAGTAGAAGATACTATGGTAACACTTTCAAATGATGGTTTTATCAAGAGAGTACCTTTGAAATCATATAACCGCTCAAATACTAATATACAGGATATTGAATACAGAGAAGGAGATTATAATAAATTTTTGTTCCAATCAAATACAAAAGACAGTATAACTATTTTTACAGACAAAGGAAATATGTATCAGCTGAAGGGTAGTTCTATTCCAGAATATAAATGGAAAGATAAAGGGGAAAGAATAGATACATTAATAAAAGGATTAGATTTATCAGTTGAAAGAATAATAACAATTTACTCAATACCAAATATGGCATCACAGCAGGATATTTTGTTTTTAACAAGTAAAGGAAATTATAAAAAAACAAACTTAGATAAATTTATTACAGTATATTCTAAAATTTCAGCATTAAAACTTAAAGATGATGAAAAACTTATTATTGCAAATTTAATGGACAGAGATAGAGAAGAAAGCTTCATAAAAATGAAAACATCATTAGGAATTGAATTTACTATAGAAGAACCAAAGCTGTCAGCTGTAGATAGAAACATTCTAGGTACTCAGCTTGTGAATGTATTATCTAAAGATGAAATTGTATCAGCAGAATATGTTGATAAGTATATACAAGAAAGCTTTTACTTAATGATTGACAATAAAGGAAATTTAAAAAAATGTACAAAAAATAATAATAAAGAAAAATTAATTTTAACTTCTTCACAAGAGAAGATTATGTTTTTTGCTTCAGATGGCAATGTGTTTATTGTACCTTCAGTAATGCTTCAAAATATAGAAAACCAGCAAATAGCACTTAATAAATTATTTGAATCCGAAAAAATTATAAGCATGATATCTGTAGAGAATTTTAATGAAGATGAATATGTATATTTTTTCAGTAAAAGTGGAATGATTAAAAAGACTAAATTAAGTGAATTTGAAGGAAATTATTCTAATGTTTTAGGATATAAGCTTAAATCAGCAAATGATTGTTTAGTAAATGTAGAAATAGGAAATGATAATAATGAAGATATATTCATATTTACAAGAAGAGCTATGTGCATTAGGTTCTGCAGTGAAACAGTAAGTTTAATGGGCAAAGTGGCATCTGGAGTAACAGGAATAAGCTTAAGGGAAGATGATGAAGTAATTTATGGATTTATCAAAGGAAGTACAGGTTCAAGTAATATGTCACCAGCGGAAAATGAATTGGCAATTACAAAGACTGAGCGAAGTAATATAATATTATTAACAAATAAAAAGAATAAAAAGAATATTAAACTTAATGATATAAAACTTCAAAATAGAGCTGGAAGAGGAAGTAATGTGATGCTGGTGGTAATGGACGAATATGTAGAAAAAGTTGAGAATTAATAATTAATTCTCAATTTTATTCTGATTTTATTGTCAAATTGCAGATTAATAAACTAAAACAAATGAAATAAGTTATTTAAACGAATACATGAACAAAAAATAAATAAATTAAACAAAAAGTAAACTTTTTTTGAATTGTATTTAATATAAATATACTTTATAATTATTGGATAAAATATAGTATACAGTTTGATTTTGCAATAATAAAATATATTAATATATGCTATCTTTAGTTACATTTAGTTCCACTTAATTTATAAAATACTGTAAGGAGAAGTTTATTTCAAAAATTTAGTGTAACTTTACAAATGAGGATACCATAGTACAAGCTGTAAATATATAGTATAATATTACGTTAGAGGTGTAATTATGCTTTCAAAACTCAGGAAATTAATACTTGGAAAAACTTTAAAAACGGAAGATCTGCATGGTGAAAAACTTAATGTTTTTTGGGGACTTCCTATTTTATCCAGCGATGCTATTTCATCTGTTGCTTATGCAGGAGAAGCAATACTGGCAATACTTATACCAGTTATAGGGTCAGGATCTTATACATATATGTTTTATGTATCAATTGCTATTGTAGCACTATTATTAATTCTAGTTTTTTCTTATAGGCAAACAATAGAAAGTTATCCTAATGGCGGCGGCTCATATATTGTTGCACATGATAACTTGGGAGTTGTACCTGGGCTTGTTGCAGGAGCATCGTTATCAGTTGATTATATTCTGACAGTTGCAGTTAGTGTTAGTGCAGGTACTGCGGCAGTTACTTCAGCTTTTCCAGTTCTTTTGCCTTTTAAAGTCTTAATAGCTTTATTTGTAATACTATTAATGACAATAGGTAATTTGAGAGGAATGAAAGAATCAGCAAGACTTTTTGGAATACCAACTTATATATTTATTGCGACTTCAGTAATTTTAATTATTTGGGGTATTGTTAAGTATAAAGTTTTTGGAATACAGCCCAAAGTATATTATTCAAATTATAAATATATCATACCAGCAGAAAGTACTGTAACAATATTTTTAATACTTAGAGCTTTTGCTTCAGGATGTACAGCATTGACAGGTGTTGAAGCTGTAAGTAATGGTATTCCAAACTTTAAAGAGCCATCACAGAAAAATGCAGAACGTGTTCTTTTATTATTAGGTTCAGTTATATTATTTCTTTTTGCAGGTATAGCTTACTTAGCTACTATATATAAAGGTATTCCAAATCAAAAAGTTACAGTGCTTGCACAAATTGCTTCAGGTGTTTATGGCGGAAGCAGTATAATGTTTTATATATATCAGTTAGCTACATCAGTAATCTTAATTATTGCAGCAAATACAGCTTATGCAGATTTACCGCTTTTACTATCTCTTATGGCTAAGGATGGTTACGCACCAAGGCAGTTTACTACAAGAGGTAAAAGATTAAGCTTTTCAAATGGTATAATAATGATATGGATATTATCATCTATTCTTGTTATTATTTTTAAAGCTGAAGAACAGAAATTATTACCATTGTATGCTCTTGGAGTATTTATTTCATTTACATTGTCACAAGGCGGTATGTTTAAAAAGTGGGTTACACATAAGACTAAAGGCTGGAGACATAAAGCAGCAATGAATGGAATTGGTACTGTTGTAACGTTTATAACTGGTATTGTTATTGGTGCTACTAAATTTAGACTTGGTGCATGGGTGGTTTGTATAATAATTCCAACTCTTGTGCTTTGCATGATTAGAATAAAGAGACATTATAATAAAATTGCACAACAGCTGAAACTTACAATAACTGAAAGACCAAAAGAGATTGAGTCAAAAGATGACAAAATGCATGTAGTAATACTTGTAGATTCTTTAAGTAAATCTTTTTTAAAGTGTTATAATTATTCAAAGCATTTATCTAAAAATATTGTTGCTTTTCATGTATCAACAGATGAAGAAAATACAGAAAGATTAAAGGAAAGGTGGAAAGAATATAATGTTGGTATACCTCTTGTTATAAAGTATTCACCATATAGAGATATATTTGAACCACTTGTTAATTTTATAGAATCAGAGGAACATGCATCAAAACCAGGTGAAACAGTAACAGTTGTAATGAGCCAGTTTGTCATTACTAAATGGTGGCATAATATTCTTCATAACCAGACAGCATATTTTATAAAGAGTATGCTTTATAAGAGAAGAAATATAGTTGTAATATCAGTTCCATATATTATTGAAGAGTAGATTTAAAAAATCCTTAATTGTATATTAAGGATTTTTTTATTGATAAACTATCCTCGCTCACAAAGTTCCAATAAATTTCTAAAAGAAGATTCTCCTAAATATCATTCACAAATTAATTGAAACTAAATGTTACCGAGGAAAGTATAAACAATGAAAATACAAGATGTAGGGAGAAATTAGATTGAAAAAGTGGTTTATTAGAAATAAAAATAGAAATATAAATTATAAAGAAATATCAAAAAATTTTAGTATAAGCGAAATCGTAAGTAAGCTTCTTTTAAATAGAGACATAATTGATTATAATGATATTGAAAGTTTTATAAACCCAGTTTATAAGAATTTACATAATCCTGCAGAATTAAAGGATGCAAAAAAAGCAGCAGACATAATTAAAAAAAAGATAGAAGACAATAAGAAAATAATGATTGTAGGAGATTATGATGTTGATGGTGTGATTAGTATTTATATATTGTATAGTTCATTAAAAAAATGTGGTGCTGATGTAGAATATGAAATACCAGATAGAATAAAAGACGGCTATGGTATAAATACAGAAATTATTGACAGGGTATATAAAGCAGGAGTTGATACAATAATAACATGTGATAATGGTATTGCTGCAATTGAAGCTGTAAAATATGGCAAGCAATTAGGAATGACTGTTATTGTTACTGATCATCATGATATTCCATTTATTGAAAATGAAAATGGTGACAGGGAATTTATAAGCTCAGAAGCAGATGCAATAATAAATCCAAAGCAAAAAAACTGCAAATATAAATTTAAATCATTATGTGGAGCAGGTGTAGCATTTAAATTAATAGAAATTTTATATAAAAAAATGGGTATAGATAAAAGTGAAGTTTATAAATTGATAGAATATGTTGCTATAGCTTCAGTTTGTGATGTTGTTGATTTAGTTGATGAAAATAGAGTATTTGTGAAAAATGGACTCAAAATATTAAATCAAACTTCAAATTTAGGGTTAAAAGAATTAATAAAAGCAGCTGGTATTGAAAATAAGGTTATAACTGTATATCATCTTGGATTTATCATAGGACCTATGATTAACGCATCGGGAAGACTTGATAATGCTAAAAAGGGTGTTGAGCTGCTGCTATCAGATAATCAGGCAGATGCAGCTATACTAGCTAAAGAATTGCATGATTTAAATAATCAAAGAAGAGATATAACTCAGGAAGGTGTTGAAAGAGCCACTCAATATATAGAAAAAAACAATATAGAACATGATAAAGTATTAGTGGTATATATCCCAGAAGTACATGAAAGCATAGTTGGAATAGTGGCAGGAAGAATAAGAGAAAGCTATAATGTACCAACTATAGTTCTAACTAAAGCAAAAGAAATCATTAAAGGCTCTGGAAGGTCAATTGAAGGTTATAATATGTTTGAAGAGCTTAATAAATGCAAAGAATTATTAGGAAAGTTTGGCGGACACCCAATGGCTGCAGGACTTTCTTTAGAAGAAAAAAATATAGAGCTTTTAAGAAAAAAACTTAATGATATTACTACACTTACAGATGATGATGTAGTTCCTAAGATATATCTTGATATGCAGCTCCCATTAGAAAAAATAAGTTATGATTTAATTAAAGACTTGAGTGTATTAGATCCATTTGGAAAAGGAAATTCTAAGCCGATATTTGGAGAAAAACAAGTTACTATTTTAAAAGCATCAATACTTGGTCAAAATAAAAATGTACTTAGAATAAATATATTAATGAAAAATGGTATTTATATTAATGGAATATATTTTGGAGATATTCAGGAATTTGAAAAAATAGTTATTGATAAATACAGCAGTGAAGAGCTTAGTAAATTATATAACAGAGGTTCAAGAGTTAATCTTGATATTGCGTTTTACCCTGATATTAATGAGTATAATGGAATGGCAAATCTACAGATTATTGTGGAGAATTTTAGATAGGTATACTTTCCTTGAATAAATTTAGTGGAATTTTGTGACCGAGGATAGGATAATAATAGTAAACTTATTTGTGAATTTATTAATATAATATATAATAATATATATACATTAATTTGATTGGAGAGATGATTTTGGGTAATTTAAAAATTATTTTAACTGGAGGAGGAAGTGCTGGACATGTAACGCCTAATCTAGCATTAGTACCTAGGTTAAAGGAACTTGGATATGAAATACAATATATTGGTACAAAGGATGGCATTGAAAGAAAAATTATTGAAGGCGAAAATATAAAATATAATATAATTTCAAGTGGAAAGTTAAGAAGATATTTTGATTTAAAAAATTTCACAGACCCTTTTAGAGTAATAAAAGGAGTAAAAGATGCTTATGAAATAATAAAAAAAGAAAAACCAAATATTGTTTTTTCAAAGGGCGGTTTTGTGTCTGTTCCAGTAGTTATTGGTGCATTTTTAAATAAAGTACCAGTTATTGCTCATGAATCTGATATGACACCTGGTCTTGCAAATAAAATAGCTTCATCTTACTGTACTAAGCTTTGTGTAACATTTCCAGAATCTCTTAATCACAGTAATAAGAAAAAGACTATACTAACAGGTACACCTATTAGAGATGATTTATTTATGGGCAGCAGTATAAAAGGACATAAAATTTGCGGCTTTGGAAATGATAAACCTATACTCCTTGTTATAGGCGGAAGCTTGGGAGCAAGAACTATTAATAATACAGTTAGAGAATGTCTAGAAGATTTATTAAGAAAATATAATATAATTCATATATGTGGTAAAAATAATCTTTATAAGAAATATGATAAAAAAGATGGATATAAACAGTTTGAATTTGTATCATCAGACCTTAATCATTTTTTTGCTGCTGCAGACATTGTAATTTCAAGGGCAGGAGCAAATGTAATTTTTGAACTTCTAGCATTAAAAAAACCTAATCTATTAATTCCGCTTTCTGCAAAGGCAAGCAGAGGAGATCAAATATTAAATGCAAATTCTTTTGAAAAAAGGGGTTATAGTATTGTAATTCAGGACGATAATCTAAATAAGGACATATTACTTACAAAATTAGAAGACTTATATAACAACAGGCAAAAATATATAAAAAATATGGA
>JAUZPN010000089.1 GCA_030705885.1 Bacillota bacterium
ATAAAGGATTCTAATATAGATATAAGCTGTATTCAGCAGGTTGAACATTCAACAAGTATGGTATTAGTTACAAAAAGTAAAAACTCCCCTGTTCCGATATTTTACAGAGGTGCGGACTACCATCTTAAATTTACCCCTGAAATTGAAGAAGCTATAAAAAAATCCAAGATAGTTCATTTTTCATGCTGGCCAATATCAAGAATTCCTGCTAGAAGAACTATTGAGAAAGCTATAGAAGCGGCTAGGGAAAATAATACTTTGCTTTGTTTTGATCCGAATTATCACCCTATGATATGGGAAAAGGGAGAGGACGGAATAGAATATGTAAAATCAATAATCAGTAAGGTGGATATCGTAAAGCCTTCTGAAGATGATGCAGAGAGACTATTTGGAAAAGATACTTTCGAAAATCAGATTAATAAGTTTTTAAAACTTGGTGTAAAGCTTGTTATCATGACTTTAGGAAGTCAAGGTGCTATAGTTTCTAATGGAGTTGAAACTGCTAAGTTTAAATCTTTAGCATCAGAGGTTGTGGATACTACAGGAGCAGGAGATGCATTTTGGTCTGGATTCTATGCTGCCAGTATAAAAGGATATACTATTAGAGAATCATTAAATTTAGGTTTTGCAGTAAGTGCATATAAATTAAAGCATGAAGGTGCAGTAGTAGATCTTCCAACACTTGAGCAGATAAAAGAAATATATAATTTATAGATAAAGAAATGTTTAATACGAGAGGAGGAATAAAGTATGGCGGTAAAGAATAAGGTACAGCTTATAACTTATCCTGATTCTTTAGGCGGAAACTTAAAAACACTAAATAAAATCCTACTAAAGTATTTTAAAGATATATTTAAAGGTGGAATTCATATACTTCCTCCATTCCCATCATCAGGAGACAGGGGATTTGCTCCGCTTACGTATCTTGAAATAGACCCTAAGTTTGGTACATGGGAAGATATAAGTGCAATAGGAGAAAATTTTGATGTGCTTGTTGATTTGATGGTTAATCACATTTCAAGACAATCAGAATATTTTCAGGATTTTATTAAAAAAGGCAGAAAGTCGCAATATGCTGATTTGTTTATTACATTGGATAAGATTTGGAAGGATGGGCAGCCAGTTCAAGAGGATATAGATAAAATGTTTCTTAGAAGACCTCTTCCATATTCTTCTTTTAATATCGAGGAGACTGGTGAGGAAGAAAAAGTATGGACCACCTTTGGAAAGACGAATCCTTCAGAGCAGATAGATTTAGATGTTAAATCATCACAGGTAAAACAAATCCTTAAGGAATTTTTCCTCAATTTCAGCAAGCATAATGTTAAAATTGTAAGACTGGATGCTGTAGGTTATGTAATTAAGAAGCTGGGAACAAGTTGTTTTTTTGTGGAGCCTGATATATATGAATTCTTAGATTCAATAATAAAACTAGCAAATTCCTTAGGGATAGAATTGCTTCCAGAGGTTCATTCACATTACTCAATTCAATACAGGCTGGCAGAACATGGCTTTTGGATTTATGATTTTATTCTGCCTTATACTATTCTCGATACACTAATCAACAAGTCCAGCGAAAAATTATGTGAGTACCTCAAAGTACGTCCAGCAAAGCAATTTACTATGCTTGATTGTCATGATGGTATTCCAGTGAAACCTGATATGGACGATTTGATAGACACTAAAGAAGCTAGAGAATTAGTTGATACTTGTTTGAAGAGAGGTTCAAACTTAAGCCTGATATTATCAGATAAGTATAAAGCAGAGGATGGTTTCGATGTTCATCAAATTCGATGTTCATATTACTCCGTGCTGGATTGTGATGATGATGCCTATATTGCAGCCAGAGCTATTCAGTTCTTTGCACCTGGAATTCCTCAGGTATATTATGTAGGACTTTTGGCAGGAAAGAATGATATTGAAGCTGTAAAATCATCAGGCGAAGGCCGTGAAATCAACCGTCACAATTTCAATACTCTAGAAATCGAACAGTCTGTTCAAAAGGAAGTTGTTCAAAGACTTCTTAGACTTATCAGGTTTAGAAATGAATATGATGCATTCAATGGTGAATTTACAGTACTTAATTGTCCAAAAGATGAAATCAGACTTTCTTGGAATAAGGAAAACAAACACTGCGATTTATTTATAGATTTAA
Organism: Bacillota bacterium; assembly: GCA_030705885.1. GTDB lineage: Bacteria > Bacillota > Clostridia > Clostridiales > Clostridiaceae > JAUZPN01. The sequence goes on from JAUZPN010000089.1 coordinate 2,156, forward strand.
AAACAAATAAGACAATGATTGATTATACTGATGAAAATAATGAGGTTGTTCATTATTTAGTATAATTTAATCTTTATTAATAGGGAAAGTCAATTAAGGCTTTCCCTATGTTTCATAGATAAAGTTAGTAGCTATTTATTATATAATTCGGTAAAAAAATTACATGATTTTATAAATAATATGTAAAAAGTGTACACTTTCCTGATATAATTTAATATAAAGGTTAATGAATTAGAAAATAGCAGGGAAGGAGATTTGTTATGCAGAATGTTTTTATGATTTCTGATATGCATTTTGGACATCAAAATATAATGAAGTATGAAAATAGGCCATTTGCAAATGTTGATGAAATGGATAGTACTATCATTAACAATTGGAATAATACTGTTAAGAAAGATGATAAGGTATTTATTTTAGGAGATGTATCATTTTATAACAAAGAAAAAACTACAGAAATTATTAAAAAATTAAATGGATATAAGTTTTTAATATTAGGTAATCATGATAATGCAAGATCTATAAACTGGTGGAAAGAAACTGGCTTTGATGAAGTTATTAAATATTCAATTATTTATAATGAGTTCTACATATTATCTCATGAGCCTGTATATTTAAATGAAAATATGCCTTATGCTAATATTCATGGTCATATCCATCATTTAAAATATGACAGTAAACAATTTTTTAATGTAAGCGTAGAATGTATAAATTATACTCCAATAAATTTTGAAGATATAAAAAAGACAATATTAGAATAAAATAGATTAATTCTATACTTGAAAATATGAATAAAAATATATATAATTAGTACATAATTATATATATTAAATCAGTGATTATAAAAGCTGCGATTTATAAATTTCTTCAGAGAGCCGATGGTTGGTGAGAATCGGTGAAAGGTTAAATCTTTCCACTTTTGGAGCTGTCGGTGATGAGCCGAAAGGGTAGTATCCTTTATATTACTATTTTTGAGTGGCTGGGTGTTATTATATTCCAGCAATTTGGGTGGTAACGCGGATATCTTTCGTCCCATTTTTTATATATGGGTCGGAAGTTTTTTATTTTATCAGAAAAATGATATTATTTTTAATTAATTAGGAGGAAAAACATGTTAGATTTAAAATTCGTAAGAGAAAATCCAGAAATTGTTAAACAGAACATCAGAAATAAGTTTCAAGACAAGAAGCTAGGTTTAGTAGATGAGGTAATTGCTTTAGATGCTGAATTTAGAAATACAAAGCAGCAAGTAGAAACATTAAGAGCTGATAGAAATAAGATATCCAAGCAAATTGGTGCTTTAATGGCTCAGGGTAAGAGGGAAGAAGCAGAAGAGACAAAGAAAAAAGTTACTGCACAATCAGAACGTTTAGCTGAGTTAGAAGTAAGACAGGGTGAATTAGAAGAAAGAGTCAAAACTATAATGATGACTATTCCAAATATAATTGATCCAAGTGTTCCAATAGGTAAGGATGACAGTGAAAATGTAGAAGTTCAACGTTATGGAGAGCCTTTTGTACCTGATTTTGAAATTCCATACCATACTGAAATTATGGAAAAGGTTAATGGTATTGATCTTGATAGTGCTAGAAAGGTTGCTGGTAATGGATTCTATTACTTGATGGGCGATATTGCAAGACTTCATTCCGCAGTTATTTCCTATGCAAGGGATTTCATGATAAATCGTGGATTTACATACTGTATTCCGCCATTCATGATTCGTAGTGAAGTTGTAACTGGTGTTATGAGCTTTGCAGAAATGGATGCAATGATGTACAAAATCGAAGGTGAAGATTTATACTTAATTGGAACCAGCGAACACTCAATGATTGGTAAATTTATTGATACTATATTACCAGAGGAATCTCTGCCAAAAACTTTAACTAGTTATTCTCCTTGCTTTAGAAAAGAAAAAGGAGCTCATGGTATTGAAGAAAGAGGAGTATATAGAATTCACCAATTTGAAAAGCAGGAAATGATTGTTGTCTGTAAACCAGAGGACAGCATGATATGGTATGATAAACTATGGAAGAATTCAGTAGATTTATTCCGTTCTTTAGATATACCAGTTAGAACATTAGAATGCTGTTCAGGTGATTTAGCAGACTTAAAGGTAAAATCAGTAGATGTAGAAGCATGGTCTCCTAGACAGAAAAAATACTTTGAAGTAGGAAGCTGTTCTAACTTAGGTGACGCACAAGCTCGTCGTTTAAAAATTCGTGTAGATGGCAATGATGGAAACAGATATTTTGCACATACATTAAATAATACAGTAATTGCACCTCCAAGAATGCTTATTGCTTTCTTAGAGAATAACTTAAATGAAGATGGTTCAATAAATATTCCAGAAGCATTACAACCATATATGGGCGGAATGAAAGTAATTAAATAATAGAAGCTATTTTAAAGGCAGCTTAGTCAATTAAAACATTGATAAGCTGCCTTTTGTAATTCTATATTTTCCTCGCTATACTATGTTCGGTCACAAAGTTCCACTAAATTTTTAAAAGAAGCTTTTCTCTGCTATCATTTATAAATTAAGTGGAACTAAATGTGTCCGAATAAAGTATATCATTCACAAATTAATTGAAACTAAATGTGACAAAGGAAAGTATAGTTAAAGAATAAATAATCCTGCAATAGAAAATACAATAAGAGTTATAATATTATATATTGTAAATTGAATCAGATATTTTTTACCACTTTGTAAATTATTTTTAATAAACAATTTATATGAAATTACACTTGCTAATGAAGCTATAATAGTACCAGAGCCGCCTATATTAACTCCAAGCAGCAGCGACTGCCATTTATCAGTAAAGTGAGATAACAGTATTGCACATGGAACATTACTTATAAATTGGCTTACAGTCAGTGATGTAAAGTATGACATTTTACTGGTGTGCAGAAGACCTATAAGGTATTTGTCAATAATGTCAATGCTGGACATGTTACCTATAAATATAAAAAAGCATACAAAAGTCACTAGGAGAAGATAATCCACTTTAGCAAAAAGCTTTTTATTCATAAAAAATGCTGCTAATACAGTTATAATTAATGTGAGTCTGAAATCTATAAATCTAAATATAGAAAGAATTATAATTAGGAAAACTAAAAGCCATATTATAAACTTTCCTTTATTAATTATATTTACCTTATTGAAATATACCTCAATAGGCTGATTTTTCATTTTCATATTTAACAAATATAACCATATAAAACCTAAGATACCAATAAGAATCATTGTATGAAAGAACTGCAGTAAAGATAAATTATAAAAAGAAAATAAATATAAGTTTTGTGGATTTCCCATTGGTGTGAGGCTGCTGCCTATATTAGCTGCTAGAGTCTGTAAAATTATTGTTTTCATCATAGGTATTCCAGTTTTCCTGCCTATAATAAGTGATAATGGTACAAAAGTAATTAATGCTACATCATTAGTGATGAGCATTGATGAAAAAAAGCAGAGGAAGGTAAGTGCTAAGGAAATGGTCTTCCGGCTTTTGCAGCTGCTAATTAGTGAAACAGCAGCTTTATCTAAAATTTTAAGATCCTCAAAAGCTTTTATTACAATCATAAGGCTAAATAAGCTTATAATAACTTTAAAATCGATATATTGAATTTTAGGTTTAACAAAAAAACAGCTGAAAAGTGCAAGTGTTAATGCAGTGATAAATACAAAATCATTTTTTATTAATTTCAAAATATTTTTTATCAAAACTGGAGTTTTTATTTTCATGTTATTATGGTAAGGACTCCTACTTCTAAAGAGGGAGAGGAATTGCCATCTGCTCACAGGCAATACTATACTTACCACCTTATGCCTCGCTTTCTTATTGTAATATAGTCATTAAAATAATATAATATGTGCAGTAGATTTACAAGACTCCACTTATTGGGTGGTAGGTAGTTGACTGTTTTAATAATACTATAAAACAAATGAAAATGTAAAGACAGATGCAGTGAAATCAGTGATAATTGATTTTATGGTAAAGACACCATAAAATCTTTTTTTATATTGACATATACAGTTTAACTATATATAATATAACTATACAGTTTAACTGTATGTATTTTAACTGTATAGTAACACTATACAGCTGAAAACTGAAAATGGAGGAAATTATGAATAGAGATAAAAATTTGCCATTAACAGAAACTACTTATTATATTCTTTTAGCACTGCTGGAAGCTGCTCATGGTTATGTTATTATGCAGAAAGTTGAAGAGTTAAGTGCAGGACAGGTTAGAATAGCTGCGGGAACTCTTTATGGTGCTATTGAGAATTTGCTTAAAGTGGGATTAATACAATCAGTTAAAAGTGATGACAGCCGGAGAAAGGTTTATATCATTACTGAAAAAGGAAAAGAAATTTTAAACTTAGATTTTCAAAGAATGCAGCACATGATTAATATAACAAGCAAATTAATACAAAAATAACAGGAGGGAGTCACAATGAAGGTATGCAAATTTTTTATTGATTATGATAAAGAAGAGAAATGGCTGAATGAAATGGCTAAACGAGGATATGAGCTGAAAAATGCATATAATGGATTGTATGAATTTCATTTTGGAAAACCAGAAGATGCTATTATTAGAATTGACTATAGAAATTTTAAAAGTCAAGTGGATTTTAATGATTATTGTGCCCTATTTGAAGATAGCGGATGGAAACATGAAGCTGGAAGCAAAAGATCTGGGAACCAGTACTTTAAGAAAATTGACCAAAATGGAAATGATGATATTTTTTCAGATACTGCATCAAGAGCAGGAAAATATAAAAGAGTGTCTAGTATGTGGATGTCATTAGCAGTAAGTTACATTACTATTTCAGTATCACTTATGATTACAAATCATATTAATTTTAGTTCCATACTTCATCCAGAACGACTTTATTATACTCCGGGATTATGGGAAATGAAAGGATTAAGGTTCTTGGGTGCATTTTTGTTTGAAACTCCTTTTGCAATAATGAGAGGATTTAGCTGGTTAATATTCATCATATTTATAATATTGTATCTTGCTTTTTCAATTAAAACAAGAATATTATATAAAAATTTGAAGCATAACAATTACTAAAAGTTATACTATTCTTGATTACAAAGCCCCAATTAATTTCTAAAAGAAGCTCACCTCGCTACCATTCACAAATTAATTGGAACTCTAAATGAGACGAGGAAAGTATAATACCAAAAATAAAGCTGCACCGAGGTGCAGCCAATGGATAGGGGTTAACTTAATTATTGACTGAAAATTCAGTTATTATACAAGTATTTTATAAAAAAATATTTAATTTTATTAACAAAAAGCCACATTTAATCATATACTATATTATAATTGCTTTTTAGGAGTGTAATTAATGTATATTGATGACTTTAGAAATTATGATGATAATATTGATTATTATGATCAAGACGACATTTATGAAATGGAATTCAGTGATTTGCCTATAGGATGTCCATATAGACTGGCACCACCTAATTATCCGCCATTTTCTCAGGGAAAACCACCAATGCCTTTTCAACCAGAACCTCATCAAGGACCACCTCCTCCACCAGGACCATACGGACCACAAGGAGGACCACCACCTTCACATGGACAACATGGACCACAGGGAGGACCACCTGCTCCACCACCTAAAAATGTACCACATGAACCTCAAGGCAAGCAGTTTGGAGCAGAGACATATGCAGTTGATGCAGGATCAATCAGACGTTGTATGTTCACATATGTATATATATGGCCAAGAAGGGGACCAGGATTTTGGGCATGGATTACTTACGTAGGTCGTAGATCAATATCAGGATACCGCTGGTCAGGAAATAGATGGAGATATTTTGGAATGGATTTAAGAGAAATTAGAAGTTTTCAGTGCTATTAGATTTAAATAAAAAAGTCCACTGCATTAAATAAAAGTGCAGTGGACTTTGCTGTTAAAAGGTTAATATATGAGAGTTATGCTATACTCAGTCATAAGATTCCGCTAAATTTCTAAAAGGAGCTTTCCTCTGATATTGTTTATAAATTAAGTGGAACTAAGTGCTTTTTTGTAAAGTTTATTTTACCTTTTTCTTTAATATCATTATAAAACCTAATACTGTACACATAATTCCAACACTAATAAGAAATTTTATGTCAATAAGACTACCTGTCTTTGGAAGTATATTTATTAAGCTGTTTTTAGAATTATTGATATTGTTATTTTTTAATGTAATATCATTTTCTAAATTTTCATTTTTAGAAGAGGTATTAGTATTGTTTGAATTATTGTTTACTGAATTACCATTACCATTTGAATTATTATTAGCTGGTGGTGTTATAACAAAGTCTATTGTTTTTGAGGATTCATTATTTGCATAATCCTTGGCAGTAACAATTAATTTATGATTTCCAGGTTCAGTAATAGGGCCGCCAGTATAATTCTTACCATCAAGAGATGCTGAGTAAGTACCTTCATTTAAAGAAATTTTTATATTAACAGCATCTTTATAAGAAGTATTATTTATTACACCATTTATAGATATTATCGGCGGTATCTTGTCCACAATTACATTTGCAGTGGTTTCATAATTATTACCGATATCATCTGTTAAAACAAAAATTAATTTATCACCATTTTTAACAGCAGTATTATAAGAAAAATTATTGATGCTTCCTGCAGGAGAGTCAGTGGCTTTAAAAATAAAGTTACCATTTATAAATAGTGAATAATCCAAATATGTGGTTGTTATTTGTCCAGATATATTTAATGAGTCTTGATTAGTATATATATTTCCATCTGCATTAATAATCGGACTTGAAATAACTAATTTTGGAGATGTATTGGAGTAATAAATTTTATATTGGTTATCAATTTTCACATTCTTATTGTCATCTTCTGCATATACTTTTATTATGTTAAAGCCTTCGTTTAATTTAATTGGAAAACTGAATGATAAATCATTATTTACAGTTACAGGAGTATTATTAATATTAAATATTTTTATAGGATAATTTATTTTTCCAGTTATAGAGTAAACGCCATTGTTTGTTAAGGCTGTGGGTAATATCAAAGGCGATTTTAAGTTATCAAAAATAACATCAAAAGGTTTTGTATTAATATCAGCTGTATAGATTGCTGTGATAGTAGTTTTAGTTATGTTTCCATAGTCATCAACAGCTTGTATTAATATTGATGGTTTTTTAGAAACATCAATACATGTTACAAATCGGCCTTGCGTACTAACGGAAGCAGGGAATCCATTAATAGTTAATTTTACAGGGCTTGTATCTGATATTTGACCGAATATTGCTGGAAGATACTTATCTGTATAAAGTATTCCATGTGAATCTACAGTAGGCTTTAGTATAGAGATAACTGGCGGAATATCATCACAGCTTATATCATAAGTATTAATATATATTTTTTTATTATTTGAATCTATTGCTTGTACTTTTATAGCATTATTACCTTCGTCTAACTTAATGGTTTGTTGAAAAGTTAAATCCTTATTAATAGTTACATAATAATCATTAATATTTAACGCTTTTATAGAACTATCCACTTTGCCTTTAATAGTTAAACTCTTATTAGTTACTTTCATAGAGTCAATTAAGTTATCAAAAGTTACTAAACCTGAAGTGCTTATCTTTATGGTATTAGTACCTGTATTTCCTGCATAGTCTTGAGCTCCTATTTCAATTAAATTATTTATATTTTTTTGAAGCTCAACAGCGCAGCTGTATGTTTTAGAAGTCTGGTCATAGGTAATAGGCGACGAATCGGAATTAACAGGTTGTCCATTTATAAAAACTTCATTTATTAATGGATTAATTCCCGAGCCTCCATTGTTATCATTTTCTGTCCATTCTAATGAGCAATAGCCGCCAACTGTTTTTTGAGATATTATGTTTATTGTAGGAGATGACACATCAAGTTTAACAGGCATCTCTATAATTTGGTCTTCAGCATTTGGCACATCTGCTCTGCTTGTTATTCTTATATAATATTGACCTTCAGGAGCAGTTTTATATTTTCCAGTACCAGCATCATATAGTGTTCCATCCCATATATATTTATCATTAGGTCTTCCCATTATTGTAGAATTAAGATCAGCCACAAAATTTGTCTCAAAAAAATCTTTTTTTTCATTATTTCCATAGTTTATTGATCTTACTACATTTTTATTTTCATCAAGAATATCTTCTTTAATGCTTTTAATGTCTCTTAAATGATATAAAACTGGGAGAATTACATCATTTGATTCATCATTATTTGGTGAAAATGCTATTTTATCAGCATCAATAACCTGCATATTTATAGGTGTGTCAGATTGGATGTTATTAGTATCAATAGTGTTAATATTATTTTTAAATATTAATCCGCAGGGCAAATAATCAGATCCATTTTTAGTTAAAAGCTCTGTACCATTGTTAACATTAAACTGAACATTTTTATTAAGATTAGTAGAAATCAAATTTGTCAAATAGTTTCTGCATGCAGAGGATGTTAAAGAATCCTGCTGCCAGCAAGGGCTGTCTATATTCTGTATTTTAGCCCAATTCCCATAGAACCCCATGTATGGTACATGTAATGAAGGTGTATTTTTATCACTAGATATAAAACTTATAAAGCCTTCAACAAACTGCTGTTCATTAAAAGTATTTGGAAGGGTTAAAGTTACAGTAACTTGTGCTTCACCTTTTGCTGGAATAGTAATAATATTTTTATCAAAAGTTATTGCTGCATCAGAAATTGAACATTCAGTTATTTTAAATGTATCTTTATCATAGTTTTCTGATAAAACGCAGTCTGATGGCAGTGAATAAGTAACATCTGTACTACCATAGTTTTTGATATTTAAGTTAAAGGTAGTAGTTTTACCTATCTCCTTTAATGAAACTGCAGCATTTCCTTTAGAGTCTGTTACAATAACGTTATTATTTACAGCATCTAGTATGTTTAAAAGTCCAGAGCCTTGACGCCTAGGAGAATAAGGAATGTTGATACCATTTATTTGATTTTCAATTTTAATTTCAGCAGTATTTATAGCAGTATTTTTTACAAAATTCACAAGCTGTCTTCCTGTAAACCCTAGTTTTTTACTTTTAGCAGCTTGCAATATTAATGCTTCCCCTCCAGAAACATTAGGGGCAGCCATAGAAGTACCGCTTAAACTTTGATATTTGTTATTATTATTAAGAGAATATATGTTATCACCAGGTGCTGTTATTTCAGGTTTGAAATCTAAGCTTTCAGTAGGTCCCCAAGAACTAAAGGATGACATTTCCTTTGAATAGTAATTTGTATCACTTGTTTGATTATTACGTATAATATCTGAATTTTCAAAAGAAGCCACAGAAATTGCATCTTCTGATGCAGAAGAGCTATATATCGTTCCGCAATCAGGAGTATTGATTAATTTATATAAATTAGTAGTATGTTTAATATAATTATCATCAATAACTGTGTTAGCTGCATTAAAATTTCCTGCAGCAGAAACCACAACTACACCTTTATCTACAGCATTTTTTATAGCTGTATTTTCTGCATTATCATATGCGGAAGAGTTGTCATCAGCTCCTAAACTTAGATTAATTATATCTGCACCATGAATTACTGAATCCTCTATAGCAGAGATAACATCATCCTCGGAAGCACCTTTCGTAGAAAATTGATCATTAGAAAATACTTTCATATCTAGAAGCTGAGCTTCAGGTGCAGCACCCTGCACAGCTTTGAACGAACTTACATCATTTTCATTTCCATTTGCAGCAGCAATACCAGCAACATGTGTGCCATGGCAATAATGGAAAGGAGTTTTGTCAATAACATCTGTATTTCCATCTGCAAAGTTATAGCCATATGGAACTTTATCTGTGAAATATATTCCTGGACCTTCAGGATTTTTAGATTTAAGTTTTGCCTTACTTGGATCTGATAATACTAAATCCTTATGAGTATAGTCTATACCGCTGTCAATTATTGATATTACCATACCTTCACCTTTATAGCCAAGCTCATGCCAAGTGTCATAAGCATTTGTAAGCTGATTGGCAAAATACATATCTGTATGGTAAGTAGCTGCTAAAGTGACATCTTTAACACCAGCAACAGCTTTAATTTTATTAATATCACTTCGTTTTGCATTTATACTAAATCCATTAACTAAGTAGCCATAAGAATGTCTAACCTTTGAATTAGTGATTTTTTCAACTTTATTAATAATAGAATTTTGTTCTTTTTTTACATCATTGATATCATTTGAAATTGCAGCGGATGAATCATTAGAGTCAGATTTTTTTACTGCAGGAGATGCATTCAACTGAACAATTATTCTTATGGTTTCATTTAGATCTTTTACATCATTTTCAGATGTATTTGTATTTTTTATTTGATTCTGTAATAACGGATCAGTGACTTTAAGATTATCTAGTAAACTTTTTAAGCTGTTGTTCTTATACTTAGAATATAATTTTTCTGATAGTGAATTCTTTATTTGATTAAAATGTGATGATTGACTTTCAGATGAGTCTAATGAAGAAAATGCAGGTTCACCTGAATTTGATGATTTTAATGAGTCAGAACTTAAAGCAGAGCATGAATTGTTATCAGAATTTAAGGATGCATAAGCTTCCTTTATATTAAAAGTATTTAAAATGAATGAATTTAAAATGAATATTGAAGTTAGTAAAGATAGTATTTTGAATTTTAATCTTTTCATTTATTTCTCGATTTTTGAAGTATACTATATTCAGTTGAAGATTTGCAGTAAATTTCCAAAAGAAGCTTCTCCTCGCTATTATTCACAAATTAATTGAAACTAAATGTGATGTGAAAAGTATACATCAAAAATAAAGTTCCCCCCCTTTTATTTGTTTTTCAAGTAATATTATACCATAATATCTCAAATAAAAAATATTGACAGTTAATTTAAAATTATATATAATACAATAAAACCGATAAAA
>JAUZPN010000009.1 GCA_030705885.1 Bacillota bacterium
AACAAATGCACGAAGTTCAGATATCTGCATTTTATTCCTGCTGCTCCTTCCAGTAGTATCAACAAGAATTACATCACAGTCCTTCATACTATCAATTGCACTATCCATTTCTTTAATAGTTAATACTACCTTGAACGGAATATTCATTATATCTGCATATGTCCTAAGCTGTTCTACTGCACCAATTCTATAGGTATCAATTGTTATTAATCCAACCTTTTTCTTTTCAATTAACGAAAGCCTTCCTGCTAATTTAGCAATTGTAGTTGTTTTACCTACTCCTGTAGGGCCAATTAAAACCACTGAACCTTTCATTTCTTCATTTGAAGTTTTTATCATATCATTAATTACAAATTTTGCTTTTTCAGTTTCATTCAAATTATCTTCTAAATTATTAACCCTTTTAATTATCTTTTTTGCTAATTTATCATTAATGTCATTATTGATAAGTTTTTCTTCAAGTTCACTTCTTTTTTCAATATTATTATTTCCTTCAGCCATGTTGCTTATAATTTTTTTTATTTCAGTAATTTCATTCATTATGTCACTAGAATTATTAGCAGTTTCATTTTTTTCTTTTTTAGTTTCTTCAACCTTAAAATCCTTTTGCATAACTTTTTTTAGTGCATCAATGCTTTTCTTCATTGATGCATCATTATTGCTTTTTTTCTCATAATTTTCAACTGCAGCAGTTACTTCAAATATTTTCTTGCTGAAAAGTCCAATAAATCCAGGTTTTTTTATTTTTCTTTGATTTATAATTACTGCATCCTTCCCAAGCTCATATCTTATTCGTGTCATAGCTTCATTCATGTTATTTACTATATATTTTTTAATAACCATTATATAGTCACAACTCCTTCAGTTTTAATCTGTATATCATTAGGTATTTCATTTAATGATAAAACACTAATGCTTGGGAACACCATTTCTATAAGTTTTCTAAATGCAGGTCTTATTTTAGGTGAAACTAAAATAATAGGCTGATTATCATAAAAATATACTGTATCTATTATATTTTTAATTGATCTCAATATTAATCCTGTAGTATCAGGATCAACTGCAGGAAATGAACCCTGCATTGATTTTTGAATGTTTTTTGCTACAATCTCTTCAACTGAATTTGATAATGTTGCAACAGTTATTGTATTACTTTCATCAACTAAAGGATTACATATTGTCCTAGCTAATGAAAACCTCACATATTCAGTTAAAAGTTCCATATCCTTTGTTGATCTTGAATTGTCTGCAAGTGATTCTAATATAGTAACCATATCTTTTATTGGAACCTTTTCTTTTAAGAGATTTTGTAAAACTTTTTGCACTTCACCAATAGTCATTAAATCTGGAATAAGCTCTTCAACAACAGTACTATACTTTTCTTTAACTGCATCTAATATAAGCTTAACTTCTTGTCTTCCTAAAAGCTCATAAGAATGAATTTTAATAGTCTCAGTTAAATGTGTTACCATTACAGTAGTTGGATCCACAACTGTAAGCCCTTTTATTTCTGCATCTTCCCTTTGGTCTTTATTAATCCAAACTGCAGGAAGACCAAAAGCTGGCTCTGTTGTAGCAATTCCTTCTATTTCATAATCACTGCTTGAAGGATCCATACAAAGAAGCATATTTGGCATTAATTCGCCTTTTGCTGTTATAGTACCTCTTATTTTAATTACATATTCATTTGTTTTCAGCTGAAGGTTATCTCTTATTCTGATTGGCTGCACAACTATTCCCATTTCTATTGCACACTGCCTTCTAACAGATGATATTCTTTCAAGCAAATCACCGCCAGACCCTTCATCTGCAAGTGGAATAAGCCCATAACCAATTTCAATTTCCATTGGTTCTACAGAAATCAAACTCATTACATTTTCAGGTTCTGATTTTTCTGACTCTACAACTTGATTTTGTTCAATTTCAATATTTTTAAGAGTTTCTTTCTTTTTATCTTTATATAGAAAAAAGGCTATTGCACCTGCTGCTAATGCTAGAATAAAAAAAACAAAGTGTGGAAGACCAGGTATTATAGCAAGAAATAATAGTACAACTGAAGCAATTCCAATTACTTTAGGAATTCCAGTAAGTTGTTTTACAAGTGTTGTTCCAAAATTATCACTATTTCCTGAACGTGTAACCAAAATACCTGATGCTGTAGAAATAAGTAATGCAGGTATTTGGCTTACGAGACCATCTCCAACAGTAAGTCTCACATAATCTGAAGCAGCTGTTGCTATATCAAGTTTTCTCATAACAACACCAATAATAATACCACCAATAATATTAATAATTGTAATAATAATTGCAGCTATTGCATCACCTTTTACAAACTTAGATGCTCCATCCATGGCCCCATAAAAGTCAGCTTCATCTTGAATCTTTTTTCTTTTTGTTTTAGCTTGTTCTTCATTAATAAGTCCAGAGTTTAAATCTGCATCAATACTCATTTGTTTTCCAGGCATTGCATCTAATGTAAATCTAGCTGAAACTTCTGATACTCTTCCAGCACCATTTGTTATTACCATAAACTGTACAACCATTATAATAAGAAAGATAATAATACCTACAACATAATTACCACCAATTACAAAGCTTCCAAAAGCATTAATTATTTCTCCTGCATAACCATTTTGAAGAATCTGCCTAGTTGATGAAATATTTAATGCTAATCTAAAAAGTGTAGTAACAAGAAGCATTGTTGGAAATACAGAAAACTCCAGTACTTCTGTAGTAAACATTGTTAATAACAATATGACTAAAGCTATTGTTATATTAAAAGCTATCAAAATATCTAGTAAAGCGGTAGGAAGCGGTACAATTATCATAAGAACTATACCAACAACTAAAATAGCAACAAATATATCAAGATTACTTTTTAAACTAAATTTTTTCTTTGTTTCTCCAGCCATATTTACCTCCCACTTTTATTCTTCATTTTATATACCACAGCTAGTATTTCAGCTACAGCTTGATACATATCAGAAGGAATTTCTGAATCTATTCGAACTTCATTATATATTAACCTAGCTAAAGGTTTATTTTCTATAATAGGTACATCATTATCCTTAGCAATTTCCTTAATTTTTAATGCCACTCCTTCTACCCCTTTTGCAACTAATCTTGGTGCTGCTGATTCGCCTTCAGCATATTTTAATGCTACTGCAATATGAGTAGGATTTGTAACTACTACTGTAGCTTTTGGTACTTGCTGCATCATTCTTTTTGAAGCAAATTCTCTTTGTTTCTGTTTAATTTTTGACTTTATCTGAGGATCTCCTTCTTCTTGTTTATACTCTTCTTTAATTTCCTGTTTTGTCATCTTTAATTCTTTATTATATTGATAGCGTTGAAATAAATAATCTATCAAAGCTATTATAACCATAATTATAGTTATTTTAAAGAAAATATTTATAACTAACTTTCCAAATTGTGCAGGTATAGCTTCAAGATTGGAATAATTCATATTGATAATAGTTGTGTAATTGCTTTTTATAAAATCGTAACCTATATATCCAAGTATAAAAACTATTACCAAATCCTTCAAAAGTTCTGCAAAAGTCCTAGAAGAAAATATTCTTTTAAAACCACTTAATGGATTTAATTTTGATAATTGTGGTTTAATTGCTTCTGGTGAAATCAAAAAACCCGTTTGTAATAAATTTGCTGCAACACCTAAAACCATTATTGGTAATATCATTGGCAATATAATTGAAGCTATTTTATATATTGCATTTACAATAATATTTTGAACATATGCATTGGTCAAATTTGTATTACTAATATTTCTCATATACCAATCCATAGCGCTTTTTAGACTATTTCCTGCATATCCTCCTAATGATACTAAAACAAGTGTAGCAGCCATAAGGGTTACTGCCAATCCTACTTCTTTACTTTTTGCTACCTGCCCTTTTTTTCTAGCTTCACTTTTCTTTTTTGGGGTTGCCTCTTCTGTTTTATCATCTGATGCAAAAATAAAAAGTATTGGTGCTGCTCTAAGCAATTGTTTCAGTATTTCCCAAAGTGTATCAAAAGAACCTAATATAAGCTTTAATAACAAAGGAAGCAGAAAACAAAATGATGTTAATCCAAGTAATATTTTAACAGGCATACCAAGAATCATTACATTCAGCTGTGGAACTGCTCTTGCAATCAGACCCATAGTAAGATCTGTTAATATCATTATCAGTACAATAGGTACTGCAATTTTCAATCCTATAGCAAAAAACTGTATAAAAGCTTTAATAATTATCATAATAGAATTTTGATTCAATATACTATTTCCAATTTTTATAACATCAAAACTATCAATCAATGCTTCTATCAATACATGATGACCATCCACATTAAAAAAAACCAATATACAAAACCAATATAAAATGTGTTCTAAAAAAGTTGTACTGCTATTTGCAGTCGGATCATACATGCTTAACATAGAAAAACCCATTTGAGTATCCATGAACTGTCCAGCTAATCTTACAGCAACAAAGCATAGATTCGTTACAAATCCCATAGTTAATCCAGTAATAACTTCATTCATGCATTTAATAATCAATTCGTAATTTGTCATAGTTACTGCAATATATGAATGATTAATTATTGGAACCATTATTAACGTTAAAATCATTGCAAAGGCAATTTTCACCTGACTTGGTACTCCTGTTGGAAAGAAAACTTGGAGCACACCAAAGAAACTTATCATCCTCAAAAAAACAAGAAAAAATGCTAAAAAATATGCAGCGTTAATCAAAATATCTACCACCTATACGGGTATAATTAAATCATTATGATACCATTTTTATTATGTATTAATGTGTAACATTAGCAATCAAATCAAAAATTCTAGTGATAAAGCTGATTAACTTTTGCAGCATCCAAGGTCCAGTCAATACCCCCACTATTGCTACAGCAATAAGCTTAGGAACAAAAGTTAAAGTCTGCTCCTGAATTTGTGTTGTTGCTTGTAAAATACTAATTAATAGGCCAAGCACCAAAGAAACTAATAAAATTGGTGCAGCTATTGTTAAACCAGTTTGTATTGCATCTTTAATAATTGACATTACCATTTCTTGACTCATTTAAATCACCTCAATGAAAACTTACAATTAATGACCGTACCAACAGATACCATCCATCTACCATTACAAAAAGCAAAAGTTTAAATGGAAGCGAAATCATTGCAGGCGGTAACATGAACATACCCATTGACATCAGTATACTTGATACAACTAAATCAATTATTATAAAAGGTATAAATAGTAAAAATCCTATTGTAAAAGCAGTTTTAAGTTCACTAATTACAAAAGCTGGAATTACAACATAAAGAGGTACATTATCCTTAGTATAGTTATTTCCAAGTTTTGCAGCTTCAACAAAAAGCTTTAAATCCTTCTGCCTGGTTTGTTTTAGCATAAACTCTCTAAGTGGTTTAGAACCTGCTTCAATAGCTGCATCTTGAGTAATTTTTCCATTCATATATGGCTGTAGTGCATTTTGGTTTATAGCATTAAATGTTGGAGACATAACAAAGATCGTTAAAAAAATTGCCAGACCTATCATTACTTGATTTGGTGGAGCCTGCTGTGTACCAATAGCACTTCTCAAAAATGAAAAAACTACAATAATACGAGTAAAACATGTCATTGTTACAATAATTGAAGGCAAAAAAGTAAGTAAAGTAAGCATAATAATAAGCTTAATATTATCTACATATTCTGTAGGTGTCTTCGCATTATCTACTGAAAGGTTTATTTTGGGAACTGGTATTGTATTTTGAGGGTCAGCATATGCCTTAACTGAACACAATAACATACCTATTGTAAAAACTAAACATATCATTATTAAATTTCTACTATGTTTCTTTATCATTTTTTTCTTCCTTTTTGTTTCTAATATTATTAAAAAATACATTGAAATTTTTAAATTCTGGCATTTTTATACTAGAAGTAATCTTTTGAAACTCTTCTTCTGTTAACTCTGAAATTGTTTCAATTTTATTATTAGTTGATGACATTACATATGCTTTTTCACCTAATCTTACTACTAATAAATAATTTTCCTTTGATACTTGGATTCTTTCTAATATTTTGATGTATTTACCATTTTGAATATTTTGAAGTTTATTTCCACCTACTTTAAGTGAAAGATAAATTAGTAATATTACAAATGGTATACAAATTAATAATTTTAAAATAGTTAATGCTAAATCTCCCATATAACAGCCTCTTTATTTATTTATTTATTGAATTACTATATCATAAAAATATACATTATTAACTTGACCATCAGTATATACTGTTTTCAATTTATCAATAATTTCTTTTTTTGCTGCATCTCTTCCTGTAGTTGAATTTAAATCTGAAGCTTTTTTGGTAAGAAGTATACTATATATTATATCTCTTGCCTCTGAAGTTTTATCTGTAAGTTCCTTTGTCATTTTTGCAGCATCTTTTGTATTATATCCAAAAGATATTTTAGCTTGAATATATGATTTCTTGCCATTTTCTTCTGTTAAATTACCTAAAAACTGATCTTTCATATCATAAGTATAAGCTGAAATACTGCTGTCTGTAGTAGTTACATTTTGAGTAGTATTTGATGAATTTGAAGTTTTACTAGTTTTGTTGAAAAACAAACTGTAAACCACAAATCCTGCAATTAGTGCTAAAATTAATATCAGTAATATAATTATAATTATATTAGAAGAATTACCTTTTGGCTTATCTGGTTTTTCTTTTACTTTATCTTTATCTTTTTCTTTATTTTCGTTAGCCATAACAAATCTCCTTTACATAAAATCAGATTTTAAAAATAACCTTCTTTTATATTCAATTATTTTATTAACAATCTCATCTAAACTATCATTTACTATATATTTGTTTCCATTCACCATAGTAATTACACTTTCTGGTACTTCCTCAAGCTTTTCAATTTGATCAGAATTTAAAATAAATTCTTTGTTATTTATGCCTGTAAGCCTTATCAATTAATATCCCCCCATGGAAAACAATTAATTAAAATAATATGTAATAAAGAACAAAGAATAAATTTTGTATATCTATTCTTTATTCTTTGTTCTTTTTTATTTGTTATTTGTTACTTATAGTATTATCTCTTTAATCCTAAAATATCCTGTAATATTTCATCACCAGTAGTAATTACTTTAGTATTAGCTTGGAAAGCTCTGCTTGTAACAATCATATCAGTAAATTGCTGTGCTAAATCAACATTTGACATTTCAAGCATACCCTGACGAATATCTCCAAAGCCCTTGCTGTTATCTTCTCCAAGTGTTCCTGCTCCTGTTCTGAAAGTAGCAACACCAGAGTTTACTGATGTATGATAAAGATTGTTACCTAAATTATTTAATCCTGATGGATTTCTAAAGCTAGCCATTGCAATCTGTCCTAATGCTGCAACTCTTCCATCTTCTAGAACTGCTGATATTATACCATCTTTGCCAATATTAAATGTTCTGATTGCATAATCTGTATTATTAGCAGTATCATGAATCTTATCAGGAATTTTTAAAGTTTTTAAGAATGTATCATAAGCATTTACTGTCTTAGTAGCATCAACATAGTCTATTACTCCTGAAGAGCTGATACTCTGTACTGGTGTACCTCCAGTAATTGTACCTGATGCAGTTCCACTAATACTTTGAGCTGTACCTGATACAGTTATCTGCTGTGGTATTGCTGCTTTAGTTAATGCATTATTAATTGCAGATTGTAAATCGCTGGAAGCTACTGCATTTGTAGTAGTAAAATCTCCATTAATAATTATCTTCTTATTTGCAGTATCAAGAGTTGCTGAAGTAGGTGTACCTGCGTTTATTGATCCTGCAGTAATAGTATAACCATTTAAAGAAGAACCTGCAGTAAATTTAAAATCAAAACCTAAAGCACTAATATTTGTTGGTGCTACTTGATCTCCTCCACCAGTTACTGAATTTGATGATACACCGCTTAATGTAGCTGGTGCACCGCTTACAAATATAGTTGGGAGAGATGCAGTAGTTGTTGCAGTATTAAGAGCATTTTGTATATCAGTTAATGAAATTCCATTTGGAGATGTAAAATCTCCATTTATAGTAATAAGTTTATTAGCTGTATCTATTGCAGCATTAGTATTTGTGCCTTTTGCTATTGTTCCAAGGGTTATAGAATAACCATTATATTTAGTTCCATTTGCAAAAGTAAAAGTAACTCCTCCAGCAGTAACATTTGATGGTGGTGTTGAATCAACGCCGCCGCTGATTTTATTAGAAACTGGTACTGCTGTTGCAGCTCCACTTATTGAAGAAACTGTTTGTGTCATTCCTGAATTTTGTAATGCTGTATTAATAGCATTAGTAAGGTCTAAATTTTTAAGTGCACCAGAAGTAGCAAAATCTCCATTTATAGTGATTACACTGTTAGTTGTATCTATTGAAGCAGTAGTTGCTGTACCTGGAGTTATATTTCCTAACTGAATTTTATAAGCAGCTAATGAAGTTCCAGCTGTAAAATTAAAAGTCAATCCTTGGAAACCAGCTACTTGACCAGGGGTAGTTGCATTTCCTCCAATTGCAGATGACTGCGGATAAGCTGTTGGTGTTACACCGCCTTGTGCTGCTACTGTAACAGGATCTGATGCTCCAAGTAATGTATCAAATGCTGATTGAATTGCAGCCGGTGTAGGTGCAGTAGAAAGATCACCATTAATTATAAATCTTTTATTAGCTTTATCTTGTGTTACTGAAATAGGAGTTCCTTTAGAAATATTACCAAAATCTACATTATAATCATTATACTGTGAACCTACGCTTGTATTAAATTTGAAATTATAACCATTTAAATTTACTCCTGCAGGACTTGGAGCAGCATTATCCAAACCACCTGTTATTCCTGTAGATGTAAGTCCAACAATACTTGATGGTGTTCCATTTACAGAAATAGTTTGAGAAATAGATTTAGATGAAAGTGCACTGTTTAAAGCTGCCTGAAGTTTTGCAGAATTTAATGCATTCGGTGTAACAAAGTCACCATTAATAGTAATTGTCTTACTTGTAGTATCAACATTTGCAGCTGCAACTGAACCTGCTGAAACAGTACCTAAAGCTATAGTATAACCATTCAGCTGGCTTCCTGGTCCAAAATTGAAGGTAAAACCTCCTGCATTTACACTTGCTGGATTTGTTAAACTAACTCCTCCTGAAACAGGATTTGATACTATACCAATAATATTTGCAGGTGAACCTGTTACATTTACAGACTGAGCTATTCCTGCATTTGAAAGAGCATTATTAATTGAAGTCTGAACTTGAGTTAATGTCAAAGCACCTGCTTTAGTAAAATCACCATTCAAAATAATTTTTTTGTTAGCAGTATCAATACTTGAAGATGGGTTTGTTCCTGCACCAACATTTCCAAGTGAAACAGTATATCCATTTAATTCAGCACCAGGGCCAAACTGAAAATTAAATCCTCCTGATGTAACTACATTAGGTGCCTCAGTACTTGCTTTCTCAGTAGTTGAGTCATTTGTTAATGAATAACCCATTATTCTAAATCCATCAGAAGTTAATAGATTTCCTTCACTATCAACTGCAAAAGCTCCATCTCTAGTATACATTAAATCTTCCTGTGAAGCATTAATTGAATTAGTATCAATATTATGAGTACCTGCAGCTTGGTTTAAGTTAATTGTTCCATCTTCAAAAGAAGTAGGTCCTTTGGCAACTACAAAATATCCTTCTCCATCTATACCAGCATCAAGATTTCTGTTAGTAGGACTCATACTTCCCTGAGTAGTTACAACATCAACTCCTCCAACTTTAACACCAAGTCCTATCTGGCTTGCATTTACTCCACCTTCAGAATAGTTTGGTGCAGTTGCATCTGTTATATTTTGACTTAACATATCTTGAAATCTTGCTCTTGATGTTTTAAAAGCAGTAGTTCCTACATTTGCTATATTATTACCTATTACATCCATTTTAGTTTGGTTTGCCTGCATTCCTGAAACTCCAGCGTCTAATGATCTTAACATAAATATTCCCTCCATATATTAAATAATTTTTTTATTTTTTTAACTTTACCTCTATCACTCAGTAAAGTAATGGCTTCCTGCACTAGGTCCAGCCATGATTTTAATACTTGTACTTTTTTATATTAGTACTACACTATCAATATTTGTAAATACATTTCCTTTACTGCTGTCTTTATCAACTGCAGTAATAATAGTTCTATTTTTTATACTCGCTACAAGAACAACATCCTTGTATAATAATAAAGATTGATTGCAGCCTTTTGTTTGAGCCTTATTAATTGCTTCATTAATAAGAAGCATGTCACTTTCATTTAATGAAATATTTCTTTCTTTCAATCTCTCAGCTGCATGATTTGATATTACAAAATTATCTTTTTTTTGTACTTCCTTTTTTAATATTGATTCAAAAGAATTTTCAGCATTTGTTTTAGTATTATTAGATATCGTTCTATTTTTACTGTTTACTGATTGACTTTCAAAATCGCCAAATGAATATATTTTTCCATTTATAACTCTGTAACTCATGATATTACTTCCTAACTATTTGAACTAATTTGATAAATATCACTATATGCAAAATCTTTACTTTCTGTCTTTCCATTTTCAGTAACATCAATGTTTAAGTTAACATTGTCTCCATTTTTTGTTACACTTTTTACTGTACCTGAAATAAAGTTTCCATTTTCATCAACAGATTTTAATACTACTGTCTTACCAATTAAAGATGCAGCTCCAGATAAAGTCATAGTGTTATTTAAATTAGTCATTTGCTCTAAACTTGAAAACTGTGCAAGCTGAGCAACGTATTGTGTTGAGTCTGCAGGATTATCTGGATTTTGATTGGACATTTCTGTTGTCAATATTCTTAAAAAAGCATTTTTGTCCATATCATTTCCCTGCTTAACAATTTTTGTACCTCTGCTTGTAGCGGTACTTGAGGCATCTGTTACTGCAGTTGTTGCATAATTATTAAATGCATTTGTTGTATCGACAGCCATTTCTTCACCCCCTTTCAAGCTAAAATATTAATATTGTTTTGTTCATGAACTTCTTCATTATGAACTTCAATATTAGTATTTATATCATTGTCTCTTCTATTGCTGCTATTTCTTCCATCCTGCTGTCTGCTGAAATTATGGTTATCAGAGTTTTGGTTTAAAAATGCTGCATCTCCATTATATAAATTAATGTTGAAGCTTTGAATTTTCATATTTTCATTGGTTAGTTTATTAACTATTTCATGTAAATTTGAATTAAGCAAATTATAAGTATCTTTATTAGCAGCAGTAACACTTGCTTTTATGATATTGCCTTCCATTGTAAGTTTAATTACCACTTCTCCTAACTCTTTAGGTACAATTTTAACTGTCATTTCCTTAATTCCATTTTTATCCATGTACTTAAAATTTTTAATCATATCATCTACAAACTGAGCTTTATTTATATTATATTTTTCTGGTGCTTGTACAATTTTATTTTCAGGAGCAATCCTTTCAAATTGACTTAAAAAGTTAAAAACTTTAGTCATTTTGTTATCACTTTTACTAGTTTCAGATTCTGATTTCTCTTTTTTAGGATCTGCTAAACTTATAAGAAGTTTTTCTTCTTTAGATACCTTTTTCGTAGTATCATTAGCAGTACTTACTTGCATTTTATATTCTATATGATTTTCTATACCTTGTCTATCTACTTTTGTCTGCACATTTTGGATTAAGTTATCTGCCTTTGAAACATTTAATTTACTATCCTTTATAGAACCTGAATTACTATCATTATTTTTAGTTTTTATTTCATTTTTATTTAATGTTTCTACTTCAGATATATTGTCAACTAATATTTCTGCTTTTTTATTATTATCTTTATTTTCTGGCTTTGATTCAGTAACAATATTTTCTCTTGTTGAAATAGCAGCTTTTAAAGCATCCATTATCCTAGCTGTTAAATTATCATTAAAAGGTTCCCCCTTTATTGATGAAGTATTAATATTTTTTAAAGTGTCATTTGCTGCATTTGCACTTTCTGATTTAAAATTGCTTTCATGATATTCAGCAGCTTTTGGGTTCTCCAACTTATCATCATTTTTATGATATTTAAGGACTTCTGCTTTCTCAAACTTATTATCATTTTGATAATATTCAGCAACTTTTGGTTCCTCAGATTTAATATTACTTTCATGATATTGATTAGTTTTTAATTTTTCTAATTTAATATCATTTTTGTGATCTTTCGCAGCTTTTGGTTTCTCTAACTTTGAAATACTTTCAATAACTTTAGGATCATTAATTACTCCAATATTATTATTAGTTACTAAAATATCATTGGGTACAACCGTTTTAGTTACTTTATCAGTACCATCTATTATCTTATTTTTATTAATTGAATCATCTTTATTAGGTATCTCTTTATCTGAAACAAAAGCAACATCATTTGATACTACATTTTTAGTTATTGATGGAATAACACTTACAATATCAATTATTTTTTGAGTAATATTATTAGCTAATTTCTCCTTATTATTAGAATCATGAATACCTTTAATATTACCAGTGTCAGGTGTTACTTTAATATTATCTTTAATAACATCTTTGATACTGTCAGTTATCATTTGTTTTACAATTTCAATCTGCACAAATGGAATTAACTTTGTAACTTCTTCTTTTAGTTTAGAATTATTTTTATAGATATCTGGTAATTTTAAATTTTCAAACTCTAATAATTTAGATTCAGACATTCTGCTTACAACTTCATCTGCTAAATCATCAATTTTCTCATCTATAAATTTAGGTTCATAAGTAATATCATTATAATTTGATAATAATTTTTCTGCAGTTATAGGAACATCCTTTACAATATTAATTATTTTTTTTGCAATATTAATACTTATTTTTTCTTCTTTATTAGCAGCATCTTTATTAACTAAATTATTAGATGATATTTTCACAGAACTTCTAATTATATTTTTGATATTTTGAATTATTGCTTGTTCTGCTGCTTCTAATTTTATTTGGGGTTTTAACTCAGCAGCTCCTTGTACACTTTGTTTACTTTCATGTGTCAACTTAAAATCACTTTGAACAGTATCAGCTTTTACATTACTTACATTCAGTAAGCCAACTTCAGAAATATTTTTAATAATCTGTTTTGATAAATCATTTATTTTTTCATCAGTTAAATTTGTTTGATTTACAATATTTTTAGTAACTAGTTCCTTAATCTGATTTTTTATAACAGGTATCCAATCTTTTAAATTAACGCTAATTTCCAAACTGCTTTGAATTTCATAATGTTCAGTAGCCTTTGGAGCTTCATTTACCTTAATATCATCAGTAGTTTTTGGAGCTTCTTCTACTTTAATATTTTCAGTAACTTTTGGAACCTCATCTGCTTTAATATTATCAACAGTCTTTAAAACTTCTTCTGCTTTAATATTATCAACAGTCTTTGGAACTTCTCCTGCTTTAATATTATCAGTAGTCTTTGGAACTTCTTCTGCTTTGATATTATCAGTAATCTTTGGAACTTCTTCTGCTTTGATCTTATCAGTAATCTTTGGAACTTCTTCTGCTTTGATCTTATCAGTAATCTTTGGAACTTCTTCTGCTTTGATATTATCAGCAGCTTTTGGTGTTTCGTTTACTTTGATATTATCAGCAACTTTTAGAGTTCCTTCTGTTTTGATATTATTATCAGTTTTCGGTAGTTCCTCCACTTTAATATTTTCAGCAGCCTTTGGAGATTCATTTACCTTAATTTTATCAGTAGTTTTTGGAGCTTCTCCTGCTTTAACACTATCAGCAACCTTTGGTACTTCTCCTGCTTTAACACTATCAGCAGCTTTTGGTGCTTCGTTTACTTTGATATTATTATCAGTTTTCGGAGCTTCCTCTATTTTAATATTATCAGTAACTTTTGGAGCTTCTTCTACCTTAATATTATTAGCAGTCTTTGGAACTTCTTCTCCTTTAATATTATCAGCAGCTTTTGAAACTTCTTCTGCTTTGATATTATCAGCAGTTTTCGGTGCTTCCTCTACTTTGATATTATTAATTGCTTTTGGAGCTTCTTCTGCTTTAACATTATCAACAGCTTTTGGAACTTCTCCTGCTTTAACATTATCAACAGCTTTCGGAACTTCTCCTGCTTTAACATTATCAACAGCTTTCGGAACTTCTTCTGCTTTAATATTATTAATTGCTTTCGGAACTTCTTCTGCTTTAATATTATTAATTGCTTTTGGAACTTCTTCTGCTTTAATATTATTAATTGCTTTCGGAACTTCTTCTACTTTGATATTATCAGCAGTCTCTGGAATTTCATTTACTTTAATATTATCAGTAACTTTTAGAGTTTCTTCTGCTTTAATATTATCAACAGCTTTTGGAACTTCTTCTGCTTTAATATTATCAACAGCCTTTGAAATCTCATTCACTTTAATATTATCAACAGTCTTTGTAAATTCTTTTGCTTTAATATTATCAGTAACTTTTGGAGCTTCTCCAACTTTGAAATTATCAGCAGACTTTGGCATCTCATTTGCTTTGATATTACCAACAGATTTTGGAGCTTCTTTTACTTTAATATTATCAACAGCTTTAGATTTACCATCTTCTATAATATTATCTAAAACTAAATGTTTAATTATTGAAGAAACAATTTTATTTGAAATATTATTAGTTAATATTTCTGCTTTATTATTTGTATTTACTTTGTTATCTGTATTCTGTACTTTATTAACATTACTTTTAATTGCATTACTAATGCATTCAGCTATTTCTTGTTTTAGTATTTTTACCTTTTCAAACGGAAGTGTATCGTATTTTCCTTGTATATTTTGTTTATTTCCACTACCTTGTATAAAACTACTTTTATTATTTAAGGTTAATAATCCTGATTGAGATATACTGATAAGAATTTTATCAGCTATTTCATTTATTTTTTCATCAGTTAAATTTGGTTCATTATTAATTATCTTGTTAACTAGATTTTGAACTTTATTTTTAACATTAGTGATTTTATTTTGAAAAACATTTATATTTTTAGATTTAGGACTAATCTTTTCTTCTTTAATATTAATATGATTAGTATCAATTATATCTAGTAATGTTTTATTATCAACTTCTGACTTTGAATTTAATTTTTGCAACTCATTAGTAGTATTTGCTTTATTTTTTATAACATCTTTATTATCTGATATTTTCTGTTCTTTAAAATCTGATTGAATATTTGATATCAATTTATGAAATCCTGAAATGTTTGATTTTTTATTAGAAATCTGCACTTTATTTTCATAAGCTTCAGATTTTATATCATTAATGTTCAAATCTCCGAATTCATAAATTGTACTAATTATTTTTTTTACAATATTATCAGCTGTTGTTTCTATCTTATTATCAATATCAGCATCTTTTAAATTATTAATATTATTTTTTTCTTTAACATTACTTTTTATTGTATTATTGATACTTGGTTCTATTTCTTTTTTATTATCAGTTTTAGCTTCTGTATTTACATCAGATTTTACTGGAGCTTTAATATCTGGCTTAGTTTCTGCATTTACAACAGATTCAACCAAAAATTTATTATCAAGCTTAGTTCCTGCCTCAATATCATATTTTACATTCTTAATATCAGCATCTTTTGTTTCCTTAATATCAGTCTTAACTATATCTTTAATTTTCTCAAACACTAATTGTTTCTGTAGATTCTCTACATTAAACTTTGGTAATTCTTCATTTTTCATTTTGATTTCAGCAGTATCATCTTTAATATTTGATGATGAATCTAATCCCTCTATAGTTTTATTAGAAGGCTTTATATCATTATTATTCAAATCTTTAGATTCATAAATTGTATCAATAATTTTTTGTGCTATTTTATTAGCTGCTAAATCCTTATTATCATTTTTAGTTTCTGTATATGATTTTGCTGTAACTTTAATATTTGGCTTAGTTTCTACATCTGCATCGGATTTTACTGAAACTTTAATGTCTGGTTTAGTTTCTTCATTTATGTTAGCTTTTATCAAAACCTTATTATCTATCTTAGTTTCTGCATTTATATCAGCTTTTACTGAAACTTTATTATCAGGTTTATTTTCTGATTTAATATCAGAATTTACATTTTTAATACCAGTATCCATTATTTTCTTAATATCATCCTTAATTATATCCTTAATTTTCTCAAATACTGCTTGTTTCTGTAGATTCTCTACACTAAGCTTTGGTGATTCTGCACTTTTTATTGTAATTTCAGTAGTATTATCTTTAGTATTTGATGGATCTAATACGTTTGCAGTTTTGTTGATATCTTTAGTTACTAAACTCAAATTTTCAGGTATTACATTTAAGTCTTCTTCTGAAATACTTGTATCATTAAAAGAAGATGCTCTTGTAATATCAAGTATAGATTTTGTTATGTCATTTACAGTATTTTTAGTATTTACATTAGATGTATTAATTTCTGCAGTTTGTTTGTTAATCTTTGACTGAACATTCGATATAAATTTCTCAAATTTTGATAGATTTGTTTTGCTATCTGTCATATCTGATTCAATTACATCATTATTTTGAGTTTCGTTTAGTATCTTACCAAAAGCATCTTTGGTTTTTGTACTAACATTTGTAATTTTATTGCTTGACATATCTAATATTTTTATATTCTTTGTATTAAATACATTCATTTTGTCACCTCCTTTATGCTTCTTTTCTTCTTATAAATCCATAAAGTGCAAATTCGTCATTATCTTTTTGTTCAATTAAATTTTGTTCTTTTATAAATAATTTTTCATTTTTTTCTTTCAGCGTTTCTACTGTTTTTCTATCAACCTGCTTCTGTAATAATTCAATTCTTTTTTCTTCAAGTAATTTATCTTTTTGTTTAACTTCTTCAATTTGCTTTTCTATAGATTCTTTAAGAGTATTTAAATATATTTGTCTAATTTTAATTTCAATAATGGTTTCTTTTTGAGCAGGCATACTGTATTTTGTATAATCTTCTTTGAGTCTGCTTAACTTTTCTTCTGAAGCATTTTTCTCGTTTTGAGCATCCTTAAATTCTCTTTTACATTGCTCTTCAATATCAATCCTAATGTCTAAAAGTTTTTGCAGTCTAAATACATAGCCTTTCATTTCTGTCGCCTCCAACCTAGTTAAACATCTGTATTAGTTGTATAAATTCTTGTTTCAAGCCTTACACTCTTAGCATCTTCATCTAGTTAAACATTTGAGTTAATTGTATAATACTATCTTTAAAATTACTATTTTCTCTAATTCCCTGTTTTAGAAAATTGTTAATCACATCATTATAAGTAATAGCAGTATCAATTTTTTGATTGCTTCCTTTTACATATGCACCTAAGTTTATTAAATCCTCGGAATCCTTATATGTTGCTAATAAATCTCTTGCAAATGAAGCTGCTTTTTTATGGTCATCTGAAGCTATCTCCGACATAAGTCTGCTTATACTTGCAAGAATATCTATAGCTGGAAAATGGTTCTTAGCTGCCAATGCTCTTGACAACACTATATGACCATCAAGGATACCTCTTACAGCATCTGCAATTGGTTCATTAAAATCATCACCATCAACTAAAACTGTATAAAAAGCAGTTATTGATCCTTTGTCAGACATTCCTGACCTTTCCATGAGCTTTGGAAGCATTGCAAATACTGAAGGTGTATATCCTTTTGTTGCAGGAGGTTCTCCAATAGCAAGTCCAATTTCACGTTGAGCCATAGCAAATCTTGTAACAGAGTCCATCATTAAAATTACTTTTTTACCTTTATCTCTAAAATATTCAGCTATAGCTGTTGCAGTAAAGGCTCCTTTTAATCTTACTAAAGCCGGCTTATCGGAAGTAGCACAAACAACAATTGATTTTTTCATGCCTTCTGGTCCTAAATCTCTTTCAATAAAATCCCTGACTTCTCTGCCTCTTTCTCCTATTAGTGCAATTACGTTTACATCAGCTTCAGCATACTTTGCAATCATTCCAAGTGTTGTACTTTTTCCAACACCGCTTCCAGCAAATATACCTACTCTTTGTCCTTCACCACAAGTTAAAAATCCATCAATAGCTCTAACTCCTGTTGGCAATATATTTTTAATTCTCTCTCTTTTTAATGGATCTGGTGGTTCATTTTCAAGAGAATATTCAATATTAGATTTAAGTTCTGAGCCATCAATTGGGTTTCCTAACCCATCTAATACCTTACCAAATAGTTCTTCAGAGCATTTTACATTAAGAGGTTTGCCTGCAGATATTACTTTGCAGCCAGGAGATATTCCAGTTAATTCTCCTAAAGGCATTAATATGACATTATCATCTTTAAATCCAACAACTTCGCATGAAATTGGTCTATTTTTTTCATTAAAAATAGTGCATACTTCGCCAACAAAAGCTCTCATTCCTTCAACTTCAACAGTAAGACCAATGACTTTTTTTACTCTGCCTTCAATAAAACTAAAATCTGTTTCACTTACTTTTTTCATTATTTTTTTGAAGTCTAAAGATATCATAAAATCTCCCTTTCAGCACTATACTAAAACTCATTTTCTTCAAAGATAGTTCTAAGCTTTTCCATTCCTTCATCAATACCAACAGTAATTTTGCCATTATCTTTTTCAACTACGGCATTACCAAACTGAACAGAATCATCACTTATGACAAATATATCTGCATTTGTTGCCATTTGATCTTTCCATAATTTAATTTGCTCTTTAATGTTATTACTGTATAAACTATTACATCTTACAACATATCGTTTTGCATTTTTTGCTTTTTCAATTGCATTAAAAACCATTTGAGAAATGGAATCTTCATTCTTCACTTCTCTTTGTAAAATCTCTTCTGTAATATTAATTATAAGTTTTATAATGTCTTCTTTCTTATTTTCAATATAACTTTTACATTCCTGATCAACTAATGCTATCATGTCATCTGTCTTTTTTTTTGCTTTTTCAGCTTCTAATGATGCATTTACTAAAGCAACATCATATCCTTTTTGATGGCCTTCATTATATCCTTTTTCATAAGCTTTGCTTACTATTTCATTTACTTTAGAATTTGCTTCATTTTCAATTTTTTCTGCTTCAGTATAAGCATTTGTTAAAATTGACTGACTTTGCATTTTAGCATTTTCTAATATATTTTTTGTGAAATTTTCATAGTTTTCAACATGTTCTTTAGTAATAATTTCTTTAGTGAAATTTTCGTTAACTTCCTTAGTTACTGGATTATCAAATTTAGTAACGATACTTTTATCTCCACCATGAATAACATTATTATTTTTAATAACATTAAACGACGATAGCATCTTCACCACCCCTTGATACAACAATTTCACCAGCTTCATCTAATCTTCTTATTATACTAACAATTTTCTGCTGAGCCTTTTCTACATCAATAAGTCTTACAGGTCCAAGGAATTCCATATCTTCTTTTAAAGAAGCACTTGCTCTTTTAGATTGATTTCTAAATATTGAATTTGCAACTTCTTCTGAACATCCTTTAAGCGCTAGTGCAAGTTCTTTAGTATCAACTTCACGTAAAATTCTTTGTATAGAAACATCATCAAGTGTAATAATATCTTCAAATACAAACATAGATTCCTTAACTTTTTCTGCTAATTCAGCATTTTCCTTTTCTAAGCTTTCAGTAATATTTTTCTCAGTACCTCTATCAACCATATTTAATATATCTACTAAAGTCTGCAATCCGCCAAGTGTAGTCATATCAGAACGTACAACTGAAGAAAGCTTGCTATCAAGAATTTTTTCAATTTCCTTAACTACCACTGGAGAAGTGTTGCTCATTGTTGCTATTCTATAAGCAACCTCAGCTTGTATTTCTTCAGGAAGTGCAGATATAATTTGACCTGCCTTATCTGACTGTAAATAGCATAATACTAAAGCTATAGTTTGAGGATGCTCATTAGAAATAATATTTAAAAGCTGATGAGCATCTGCCTTTCTAGCTATAGCAAAAGGTCTATACTGCTGAGTAGCTTCTGTAACCTTCTCTAGAATATCTTTTGCTCTTTGAACACCTAACGCTTTTCCTAAAAGGTTCTTGGCATATTCAAGACCACCTTCTAATATAAAATCCTTAGCTTTATTCATTTCAATAAATTCACCTAATATTTCTTCTTTTTGATCTGACTTTACTTGCGAAATATTAGCGATTTCATAAGTGATTTTTTGAATCTCTTGTTCAGGTAACTTTTTAATTATTGCTGCTGATGCATCTGGTCCCAAAGTAATGAATAATATCGCTGCTTTTTGAACTCCACTCAATTTTGTGTTTTTATTTGTGGCCAATTATATCACCTCTCATCTTCGGCTAACCATGATTTAATAATATCAGCAACTTGTTCAGGTTTTTCAGTTGCATATCTCTTTATTTCACTTTCAATATGAGTTTTTTCATTAACTTCTTCATTTTCAAAGTCTATTGGCTTGTATTTAACTTGGTCACCAATACCATCACTATTATCATCTATAAGAACATCGATCCCTTCATTTTGAGGACCCATATCAAATTCTGGTGATTCCTTTTCCTTCTTTGCATTGTTTCTTAATGATGCAATTAAAATTACTAAAAGGAATAGTGCTCCTAATCCAACTAAAATATACTTAATAAGATTCATCTGCTGCTGTTTTTGTTCAAGCTTATTCATATCGCTTATAGTTTTTTGAGCTGCTTTTTGAGCTGATGTATCAAAAGCTAATCCTTCAACACTAACTACATCACCTCTTTGTGAATTAAAACCAATTGCTGCAGATACAATGTTACTTATTGTAGCCTTTGTTGATGAATCTAAATTACCATCATCTATAATTACAGATGCTGTAAGCCTGTTAATCTCACCTGGAGCTTTTATAATCTTATCATTTGTTTTTGAATAATCGTAGTTAATTGTAGCATCTTTAGAAGATGTTACAACATTAGGTGTTGTTGCTGTTGTTTCACTATTCACACTGTTACTATCTACAGGACTACCATTAGTAGTTGTTGCAGCTGTTGTAGTATTTCCTTGAGATGCATTGCCTGTCGTTGTTGTATTTAAATCATCTGATGTTCCATTAGTAGTTGTTGTATGTGATGATGTAGTATTTGTATTTATAGGAGAAGAAGTACTTGTATTTATATGACTGCTTACTTCAGTTCCAGTAGGTGCTACTGTAGTTTTATCTTCTGTAACAGCATCAAAATTCATATCTGCATTAATTTTTACTGATACTTTATCTTTGTATGGTAATCCTAACTGATCCATAACCTTATCTTCAAGTGATTTTTCAAAATTCTTTTTAGCTGTCTGCTGTTTATCAGAAGAATTTGATATATCATTTGATGAGTCATCATCAATTAAACTAGGATTGCTCAATAATGTCATCTTATCATCAACAACTTGTACATTTTTCTTAGGCAAATTCTTTACACTTGCTGAAACTAATGAAATTATAGCTTTTATATTTTCATCACTAAGTTTTTGTCCATCTTTCATTTTTAAAGCAACTGATGCAGTTGCTTCAGTTGAATCCTTAACAAATACACTGTCTTCTGGAAGTACTAAATTAACTTTAGCATCTCCTACTTGTGGAAAACTTTTAAGTGTTTTTTCTAATTCTCCGCTTTGAGCTTGTAAAAACTTCACTTTTTCATCTGTGTCTGTAGAAGAAAATGAATTTGTTGAATCAAAAAGCTCCCATCCTTTACTTCCACCTGTAATTGTTGATGCTAACTGAAATCTAAGCTCATCAACTTTATCTGAAGGAACCAGCACTGTATTTCCAGCGTATTTTGCTGTAACTTTTGCAGAAGTAAGCGCCTGCTGAATCTGCTTTTGATCATCAGCTGACAGGTTCGAAAAAAGTACTGAATACTTTACGGTATTAGCCTGCATTAAAATATAAACAATTATAATAATTACAGCAGCTAAACTGATAGCAGCAATTATTTTAGCTGTCCTACTAAGAGCTTTTACCTTATTTAAAAGACCACTCATGGTGTCTGATAATTTGCTCATAATATCCCCCCAAACTAAACTTGCATTCTATTCAATTCTTGATATGCATCAATAAATTTATTTCTAATTTGTATAGCGAGCTGCAGTGACATAGTTGCTTCAGAAGTTGCAAGCATTACATTATGTATATCAGTATCATCACCTTTTACAAAACTTTCTGTAACATTTTCTGCATTTATCTGTTGATCATTAACAGCACCTATTTTATCTTTTAAAATGTCTCCAAAAGTACCTAATGTACTATCATCTTGTTTTGTTTCAGGAACATTCATCTGTTCAAATATTTTAGTATCTGGTACATAAGCATTAACCTTCATATTTCTCAACCTCTTTCATTATTTTCCTATTTCTAAAGCTTTTGAAAACATACTCTTCTCAGCTGTGATTGCACTTACATTAGCCTCATAGGATCTAGTAGCTGTAATCATATCAGCCATTTCATTTAAAATATTTACATTAGGCATTGAAACATATCCGTCCTTATCAGCATCGGGATTTGTAGGATCATAAACTTGTCTTAATGGCGACTTATCATTTTCTATGCCAACTGCCTTAACCCCTAAAAATTTATCATTAATCTGACCAGTATTTGAATTCAATTCTTTTTGAAGATTCTCTTGAAATACTGCAACTTTTCTTATATAAGGTTTTCCATTCTCGCCATGAGTAGTATTCACATTTGCAATATTCGATGCAATTGTATCCATTCGAAGCCTTTCAGCAGATAATCCGCTTGAACTGATCCTTAAAGTATTAAATGCTTGTATCATAAATTATCTTCTCCCTTCATTAATTACATATTTTTCAAGAGATATTCTACTATTAATCTGAGTAACCAAAGCATCATACATTAATGAATTTGCTGATTGATTAACCATTTCATTATCTAAATCAACATTATTTCCATCTTGTCTTGTACTAGTTGTATTATCTTGTTCAATGCTGATAGGATTGCTAGAATCAACAGCTTTCATATGTTTAACTTTAGTAGTTTTCATATCAATATCTTTAGTTGAATCTTTTAAAGCATCCTCAAAATTAACATAATATCTTTTATAACCAGATGTATTTATATTAGAAATATTATCAGCAATTACTTTACTTCTTAATGAAGATGCATTTAAACCCTCTTTCAATAAATTATAAGCTTCCTGGCTTTTTGAAACATTAACTGTATTCATTAACTCACCTCATAAAATATAACCTATTTATATTCGACACAAACTACGAAACATTAAGACAATATTACATTAAATTATTTTACTTGTACACAAGATTCTTTATCTATTATTGGTATACAAGCTATTAGTATGTTATCTCATGGACTATAATCCATAATAATACACTATTAAATACAAATTATATTTAAATTCATTTTTAAATTTAAACTTATATTTACATTATATATTATTTTAAATTATTTTTCCATTCTTTTTTTATTTATTTTTCAATTTATTTCGACAAAAAAAAGAACCTTACAAATTAAGGTTCTTTTTTAATTATCTTCTTACATTTTCTAATATACTAAGCACCTGCTGAGGAAACTTATTAGTCTGTGCCATTATAGAAGTACCTGCTTCAGAAAGCAAGCTGTCTTTTGAATATTCCAATATTTCTTTTGATATATCTACATCTCTAATACTACTCTCAGCACCTTGAATTCTATCCCCTATTTCATTAACACTGGTAATTTCACTTTCAAACCTGTTTTCAATAGCACCATACTGACTGCGTGCTTTAAGCACTTCATTTATAGCACCATCTACAATACTTAATGCTTTATCAGTTCCTCCAGGTTTAGACACATCAATTGAACTAAAATTCATTACTGTACCATCTAAACAATTTACATTTACATCACTAAATGCAAAATTATATTTAGGTATTGAAATATTTTCATCTGTATTAGCACCTATACACATTTTCATTACATTAGGTTTACTATTATCATTAATGCTGGTATCATTTAAAAGCTTCACACCATTAAACTCAGTATTTTTAGCAATATCATCTATTCCTTTAAGCATTTGATCAATTTCATTCTGAATGCTGGCTTTATCATCCTTAGTTGCAGAACCATCACCTGACTGTACAGCTAGTTCCCTAACTCTTTGAAGCATAGAAGTTATATTATCCATACCTCCTTCAGCAGTCTGAAGCATACTGATTCCATCTTGAATGTTATTATCAGCCATCTGAAGTCCTCTAATCTGCATTCTCATCTTTTCACTTTGAGCTAAAGCATTAGGATCATCCTTTGCTCCGCTAACCTTGTAACCAGATGAAATTCTGCCTAATGATGTACTCTGTTTATTAAGTACTTTTGAATATTCCTTATATACATTCAATGATGCTAAATTATGACTTAACCTCATAAATATCAACTCCAAATTAAAAATATAATATAAATATTTCTAATAATAATTTATATTTTTACGAATCTTACAAATTAATTATCGTCATTTTTATATTATACTTTAGTGTAAAAGCAAAGAATTTTCAAAAGTATTTATTTTTATAATCATTTTTTATTCATTATATTCTGGTTTTCTAGATTTAAAATAGATAGTTTTTAATTTGCACAAATCTGCTATTTCCTGTCCTTTTTTAAAATTACTGCCTATATTTGAAGAATAATGTGCATCAGAACCAAGGCATACATTTCTTCCACCAAGTTCATAATACCTTTTATATATTTTAATCATCTCTTCAACTGATGTTTGATTTTTAAGCCTCTTTGTATTTAATTCTAATACAATGTTTTTTTCAATTATTATTTTAAATATTTCACTTAGTATATCCGAAAATTCATTGAAATAAAGCTCCTTATCATCATACCTCCCATATCTTGCAATATAGTCAACATGACCAAGACTGTCAACAAAATCATAATTTTTTATTTGGTTATATGCAGTATTCAAATAATTTTTATATACTGTTTTCTTACTTCTGCCTTCATAAAATTCTTCATCATAAATATCAATATTATCAATTACATGAACTGAACCAATTATATAATCAAAATCATAGCTTAATGCTATTTTTTTATTTTCCAAAATGCAGTCATCTCTCATTCCAAGCTCTACACCAAGCAAAAAATTTGAGTTTCTATACTTTGAATATTCATTAAAGTATTTATCTACATCAAAAATAAATTCACCGCTTCTTGGAAAATTAATATCCATATGTTCAGTAATAATTATTCCTAAATTTATTTTTTTTGATGCATCTATTGCTTCTTCAATCTTCATATTTGAATCTGTCGAAAAAACAGTATGCATGTGGGTATCGAACATAAAATTCACCTCTTTTTAGTACTCATTATACATAGATATTATGAAATTACATATTGCATATACCCCATATAATATAGCTTCCTCTGAAGCATCAAATTCAGGAGAATGCAAAGGGTGAAGTCCCAGCTTACAATCACTTATACCTAATCTGAAATGTACTGATGGAACTTTTTCTGCGAAAAACGAAAAATCTTCAGCAGCAAAGGTTTTTTCAAGTGGTAAAACATTTTCTTTTCCCATAACAGATTTCGTTGTTTCTATAAATAATTCTGTAAGATTTGCATTACTTATTAAAGGCGGATACTGCCATCTATAATCAATTTCAACTTCACAATTATACTTTTCTGCTGATAAACGTGCAACTTTTTCTATATCATCACGTAATTTTTTTCTTAATTCATTATCAAATGTTCTTACTGTTCCCATAACTTCAACTTCTTCAGCAATGGCATTAGGAACAGATCCTCCATTAATAGCAGAAACTGTTACAATATGAGAATTTAATGGATTTTGTTCTATTCTTGATTTAATATTAATTGTTTCGATAAAATCTATTACTGGATATATTGGATTTTTACATATATGAGGCATTGCAGCATGACCTCCAACACCTTTAAATTTAATTCTAAAATCATCTGCAGATGCCATAGAAGCTCCCTTTGTAACTTCAATCTTACCAACACTTACGCCTGGCCACACATGAAAACCAACCATTGCCTTAACCTCAGGATTTTTAAGTACACCTTCATTTATCATTGGAAGTGCACCACCCTCGCCTTCTTCAGCTGGCTGGAAAATAAATTTAATACATTTATTATAGCCGATTTCCTTTAATATCATAGCTGCGCCCAACACTACAGCCATATGAAAATCATGTCCACAAACATGTGAAACTCCATTTATAGGAAGAGCATCCATATCAGCTCTAATTCCTATACAAGCTTCACCTTTATTAATCGTAGCAACCACACCAGTTTTGGCACAAATTTGTGTATCAATACCTAGTTTATTTAAAAAATCTAGAATTATTTTTTGCGTCTTATGTTCATTGAAAGCTAATTCTGCATTTTCATGAAGTTCTCTTCTAACATTTTTAATTATATCAATATTTTGTTTAATTAATTTTTGAAGATTCATAATTTTTTCCCCTACACTTATATATTTATTAATATATTGTCAAATAACATTGACATATGTATTTTATCACTATATAAATGTTAATTCAATAAACAGAAAAATATTTCAAATTTGATGTGTCGTTATTTATTTAATTACATAAACTAAATTAGAGATGTTTTAAATATGTATACTATATTTTCCTCGTCACATTTAGTTCTATTTAAATTATTATTAATAGTGGATAGAAAATTTATTAAAATGTTGTGACTAATGATAGTATATATAATCAATAATTAGAAATATAAATGGAGATGTTTTAAATGTGTGGAATAGCTGGTTTTATAAATTTAAATTCAGATATAAGAAGCCAAGCTGAAATTATTAAAGCAATGACTGAAACATTAAAAAAAAGAGGACCAGATGATGGCGGCTTTTATTTTTCAAAACATGCACTGCTTGGGCATAGAAGATTAGTTGTAGTAGACCCTTCAGGAGGTGCTCAGCCAATGACAAAAACAATAGGAAATTCTGCATTTACTATTGTATACAACGGTGAGCTTTACAATACTGAAGATGTCAGAAAAATTTTATTAGGAAAAGGTTATACTTTTAAATCTTATTCTGATACTGAGGTTTTACTAACTGCATATATAGAATGGGGTAAAGACTGCGTAAATTATATTAATGGAATTTATGCTTTTGGCGTATGGAATGATAAAGACAATAATTTGTTTCTTGCAAGAGATCCTTTAGGTGTAAAGCCTTTATTTTATAGCTTTAAAAATGATACACTCATTTTTGGTTCTGAAATTAAAACATTACTTGCTCATCCAATGATTGAACCTGTTGTAACAAAAGAAGGACTTTCAGATATTTTTGGACTTGGACCAGCCCGTTCACTTGGAAATGGAATTTTTAAAGATATAAGTGAAGTACCTCCTGCACACTATTTGTTTTTTGATTCAAATAAAATTACATTAAAAGAATACTGGACTGTTAAGAGTGAACCTCACACTGAAAGCTTTGAAGAAACCTCAGAGCATGTACG
Organism: Bacillota bacterium; assembly: GCA_030705885.1. Lineage (GTDB taxonomy): Bacteria > Bacillota > Clostridia > Clostridiales > Clostridiaceae > JAUZPN01. The sequence goes on from JAUZPN010000009.1 coordinate 27,525, forward strand.
TACTCTTCTTATAGATGCTATAACAAGACAGCTTGGTGCTGACGTTCCAGTGTGCACATTTTTATCAGGGGGTTTAGATTCTAGTATTATATCAGCAGTAGCATCTACTGAATTTAAGAAAAAAGGAAAGATACTTGATACTTATTCAATTGATTATGTTGGAAATGATATATATTTTAAACCTACAGAATTCCAGCCAAATTCAGACGAGGTATGGGCTGAAAAAATGTCAGATTTTATTCAAAGTAATCATCATAAAATAGTAATAAGCACTGAAAACCTGCTTTCTGCTCTTAAAGATGCTGTTTTAGCTAATGATTTACCTGGAATGGCAGATATAGATTCTTCATTATTTTTATTCTGCAAAGAAGTAAGGAAAAATGCTGTTGTTTCTTTGTCAGGCGAGTGTGCAGACGAACTCTTTGGAGGATATCCATGGTTTAGAAATCCAGAGTATATAAACAGTAATACTTTCCCATGGTCAAGAGCTGTAAAGGAAAGATGTGAAATATTATCAAAAGATTTAGGAGATCTGCATCTTGAAGAATATGTAGCTTCTAAATATGATGAAACATTAAAGAAAGTACCAAGACTTGATGGAGAATCACCTTCAGAGCATAGAATGAGAGAACTGTTCTACCTTAATATTAAATGGTTTATGATGACTCTGCTTAACAGAAAAGACAGAATGAGTATGTCCAATAGTTTAGAAGTAAGAGTGCCATTTGCTGATTATAGAATTGTAGAATATGCCTTTAATATACCAATGGACATGAAGTATTACAAGGATAGAGAAAAAGGATTATTAAGATATGCACTTAAAGGACTGCTTCCAAAAGAGATTGTTGAAAGAAAAAAGAGTCCTTATCCTAAAACTCACAACCCAAAATATACAGAAATAGTACAAAATACTATGAGAGATATTTTAAATGATAAAAATTCACCAATTCTTCAGCTTGTTGATTTTAATAAAATAAAAGAAATCACAGAAACTGAAGGCAGAGCCTTTAAAAAGCCTTGGTATGGACAGCTTATGACAGGCCCTCAGCTTCTTGCATATATGATACAGATTAACACTTGGCTTAAGGAATATAAGATTAGAATAGTATAAATTTTTTGAAGGGTGTATTCTATTGGAAAAAGGAGACAACTTAATTAGTTCATCAAGATATAAGTCTGAACGTGCAAAAGTAAAGAATATTTTTGCTTCAATAAAAAGCTCTAAATCACTATTAAGTTTTTTAGGCCCTGCTTTTATTGTCAGCGTTGCCTATATAGATCCTGGAAATTTTGCAGCTAATATCAGCGGCGGTTCCATATTTAATTATAACCTTTTATGGGTTATATTATGGAGTAATATAATGGCAATATTTCTTCAAATAATATCTGCTAAATTAGGTATTGCAACAGGTAAAAACTTAACACAAATGTGCAGACAGGTATTTTCAAAGAGAATAAACTGGTTCTTATATATTGCATCAACACTAAGTGCAATAGCAACAACAATGGCTGAATTTTTAGGAGGAGTATTGGGATTTTACTTATTATTCGGCATACCCCTGTCCTATTCAGTCATTTTGACTGCAGCAGTAACATTTCTTATAATATACTTACAGAAATATGGTCAAAGAATTATAGAAATTGTAATAACTATGTTTGTTGCAGTCATATGTGTTTCATATACAATTGAATTATTTCTTGCAAAACCTGAATGGCATCAAGCATTGCTTCACACTATAATTCCATCACTACCAAACAGCAATGCAGTTTTAATTGCAGTAGGCATGTTAGGTGCTACAGTTATGCCTCATGTTATATACCTTCACTCAGAACTGGTGCAATGCCGTAACAAAAAATTATCATTAAAAGATAAAAAAAATCATTTACGCATGGAAAAAATTGATATTCTTGTTGCAATGAATATTGCTTATGTTGTAAATGCTGCTATGGTAATAGTCTCAGCTGCAGTATTTTTTAGAAGAGGATTAACTGTTGACTCAATTGAACAAGCACATAAATCGCTTGAACCGCTTTTAGGCAGGCTCTCAAGTGGAGCATTTGGAGCAGCTTTGCTTGCATCAGGATTTTCATCATCTTCCGTAGGTGCAATGGCAGGCGAAACAATTATGGATGGCTTTGTAGATGTAAAAATTCCTTTAATAGCGAAAAGATTAATAACCATGCTTCCAGGTGTATTAGTTATTGCACTAGGAGTAAATCCCATGAAAGCACTGTTAGTAAGCCAGGTATGCTTAAGTTTTATACTGCCTATTACAATAATTTGCATGTTAAAAATCACTAGCAGAAAAGACTTAATGGGAGACTTTGTTAATAAGCCTTTTGTTAAATTTATAGGATGGGTATTTACAATAATGATTATTAGTATGAATTTAGTTTTGATATATTTTACTTTTATATGAAAGTGGTAATTCACTTTAGCTATACTATGTTCAGTAACAAAACTAAAAATTTCAACAAAAATTAATTTAGGTAGAACTTTGAGTAGCTTGGATAGTATTAGATACTATCCAAGTAAAATTAGGATTCTATTGGAAATTTATCAGGACTTTGTGAGCAAGGATAACATGCATTATTATCCCATAAATGCATTATTATAAATCTGTTGTAAAGTAATATAATTTACTGGTTCAATTAAATAATATGGAGAGCAGACAGCTGCACTATATGTATTATCTATATGATAATTTCTTATGTTAAGCAATTCATTATTGTTTTTAACTAAGTATAAAAAAGGTGTTTTCCTTTCACATCGAAAAGAATCAAGCGGAATTGCTAAACCTAACCCCTTATATTTTATATAACTTTCCTTCATACACCAAATATCAAAAAACAATTTATCACATTCTTCATCTAAAGCCATTTTAAGAAATTCATATTCTTCTTTTGCAAAAAAACGTTCTGCTAAATCAAAATCACATACTTTAATGTGTTCAATATCTACCCCTATTTTGTAATCACTAATTCCACAAAAAACCCAATCCTTTGAATGAGATATATTATAATGAAAATTTTTGTCATTAATTAAATATGGTTTTCCATAATCAGTTACTCCAAAACTTATTTTATCATTCATAACTCCAAGTTTTTTAGTTATAAGCTGTCTTATAAGAAGATCTCCATATAATGATCTTTTTCTATCATCAATAAAATGAAATTTATTTATTCTATCTTTTTTTTCAGAAGAGATAAGTGAATAAAATTCTTCATACTTTTGTTTTTCTATTGGTTCATTAATATTCAAAGCATATAATTCCAACATATTTAATTACCTTTATTATTTATTTTAGTACATGCAAATCCACATAGATTTGCATGTATACAAATTACTCTATTTTTCTCCTATCAAAAAGGATATTAATATATTATTTATTGTAAAAAATCTTTAAATGTATATATTTCTCCTGATTCCTCAAGGATTTGACTAAACCACTCTTGTTGTTCTGACTTTGGAAGCATTTTTGTTTCAAAAATCTTCTTTAGGCATGTTAATGCCTCCCTTTCCAAATCCTCGTTTAAAATACTTTCATTACTTTCTATTTTTTCTTGAATATTTTTTATGTTATTATAAGGATTTACAACACCTTCTTGATAAGCAGCATTATCCCAGTTTTTATTTGGTGTAGCAACTCCAGCTACAAGACACTTTGTAATTAATGTGGGAATATGTTTACTATACATTTCATTTGTTTTATATAACTGAAATATCTCATTTCTCTCACTTTTGTTACTTAAACATATAGATTTTATATTTTCGTTACAATTTCTTATAATATTAGTAATTAAATTTTTAGGTCCCATCTCAATTATAAGAGTGATTCCCCTATCATCAAAAAAGTCTACTGTCTTTACCCATTGAACTGGATTAGTAAGATGCATTGATAAATTATTTGCAGTATCGTTTATACATTTATATGGACGGCCTGTAACATTTGAAATAACTGGATATCTAAGTTCTCCAATTTCTATACTTTCAATCCTATGTTTAAGCTCTTCCGCATACTTACTCATTAAAGGTGAATGGTATGGAGCACTTCCAATTAAAGGAGTTATCTGCCCACCATTCTTTAATATAATCTCCTCTATCTCCATTAAATCATCAACATTACCTGATATAGATGTTTGATTTGGTGTTGTATAGCTAGAAATATATACCTTCTTGCCATTTTCCTGAGCTTTTTTACACTCGTTTTCAAGATCTAATGCTTTATAATTTTCAACAATAGTCATACCTCCATTAGTTTCTTTTGTTACTTGCTCAGCTAACTCAGCTCTAAATTCAACTAATTTTATGGCATCAGAAAATTTAAATACACCTGCACTTGTTAAAGCCAAATATTCACCTAAACTATGTCCTGCACAAAACTGTGGTACATACCCAATTTCCTGCATAAATACTCTGAATGCTGCAATTCCACTTGTTAATATTGATACATGAGATTCTTTTGTATGTGAAAGAGTTGATAAAGGTCCTTCAAAACATAACTTCTTCACATCAAACCCTGCTACATCAGATGCTTCTTCAAAAGTTTCTCTTACTATTTTATATTCATCATAGATTCCTTGGCACATTCCCACATAATGAGAGCCTTGTCCAGGAAACACAAAGGATAATTTATACATTCAAATCTTCCCCTTCCATTAATTGAATATAATCAGGTAATTCACCTAACTTATTAAAATCTGCTTTAAGTATTTCTACATTTTCCCTCTGATCAACTTTATAGAATCCTGCAAATTTATATGTAATGTACATTACTCTATTTCTATTTGTTGGAACAAATTCTGCTAATAATTCAACATTTGAATCTTTAGCTTTTTTAGCAATAAAGTTTAACATAACAGCTCCAACACCTCGTGACATAACCCGACAAGACATCAGAAGTAATTTTAGTATCCACTGTGTCTCCTTTTTTTCTATTAAGGCTAATCCTATTTTTCCGTAGTCCCCATACTTATCTTTCAATTGCGAAATCAACACACTATAATTATTATCTTTACTACATTTGTCTAATTCTTCATAAGAATAGGTGCACCCTGTTGCATTTAATTGATGAGTTCTTACAGTAAGCTCTTCTGCACGTGCTAAATCATCTTCATGAACTCTATCAATAATAAATTTCATATCAAGTAATCTTAAAAACTCTTCTTCAGTACCTTCAAAAACTTCTTTTATATTATTCCTCTTAATATCATTTTGATAGAGAAGTCTTCTATTTTTAGAATCACTTGTTATATAAGAAGGATTAAAAATCTCTTGCTTTAGAAAAGTTTTTACATCAGTTACATCAAAACATACAATCTCAGGTATCTTATACTTAACCTCGTCCCTTTCAAAAACTTGATCATCTACAAAAGCAAAAGTGTCAATCCCAATATTTAATAATTCTTGTATTCTTTTTATACCTTCTGATTTTGGATTCCATGAAATCTGAGGATATAAAAAATATTCATCTAAACTAAATTCTTTTAACTTCTCCATTACAGTTTCATAATCATTCCTGCTACTTATTGATTGAAGAATTCCTCTAGAATCAAGTGTTTTTATTACTTCAACTACTTCAGATTTTATTTTGACATTACTATCCTCAATTAATATTCCATCCCATACAGTATTGTCCAAATCCCAAACAACACATTTTATTTTAGCTGCCATTATTCTCCTCCTTATTAAAATTTAATAAATGTAGAAATTCTTGTTCCCTAATATACCTAGATTTCAGAAAAACGTTTTTTTATTATACTATCTTAAATATCAAAGTTCCACTAAATTTCTAAAAGGAACTTCACTTTGCTATCATTTAGAAATTAATTTGCTGACTCAGCCTTTAAAGATAAATTCTTTCAAATCACACCATAAAAGCTGCTTCAACAAATTTTTACTATAGTTGCTGTGGAACCTAATTTATCTTAGATTCAATCAATTCACAAATAGAATTTATACTTTTGAATTTTTCTAAATCCAAATCGTCATTACTTATTTCAACACCAAATTCTTTTTCAATAAATAACACTAATTGCATAGCAAATAAAGAGTTTATAAAATTCTTTTCAAAAATATTCTCATCATCTGCTATTTCTTGATTTCTAAAAAACCTCTCCATAAATTTTCTTACTTTTGCTTTAATATTCATATTTTTCACTCCTATATATAATTTTTTTTGTATAGATATATGATATATACTTATAAATACTTAAAAATACTTATAAAATCCTTCACCACTTTTTCTTCCAAAAAGTTTAGCATCTACCATTTTACGTAATAATGGTGCAACTCTATATTTTGGATCTTGATAACTTTCATATAATACATCTAGTGAATTAACTACTGTGTCTAAACCAATTAAATCTGCTGTTTCTAATGGTCCCATTTTATGTTCAAAACACATTTTAAAAATTGCATCTACATCTTCAGCTGCTGCAACACCATCTTGAACAACATATGCTGCTTCATTCATGAGCAGATGTGAAATCCTATTTGAGACAAATCCAGGATAGTCTTCAACAATTATTGGGTGAATTTCTACACTATCTAATAATTCTTTTAATTTTTTTATAGTATCTTCTGATGTATGATATCCTTTAATTACTTCAGCAGCCTTTTTAACAGGTACAGGATTCATAAAATGGGTTCCAATTACCCTATCAGCCCTATTTGTAAAACTACCTATTTTAGTAATTGAAATACACGAAGTGTTTACAAGGTAAATACATTCTTTTTTGCAAACACTTTCTAGTTGTTCGTAAACTGTCCTTTTAACATCAATTATTTCAGGTACATTTTCTATTATCACATCAACTTCATTTAATTCAGAATAATCTTTTGTATATGTAATCCTACTCATTAAACCATCAATATTATCATTTTTTTTATCTTTATTAAACATATTTGCAAAACGTATATTGTTACGAATCATCTTTTTACAATTACCTAAAACTTCTTCACTAATATCAAGTACAATTACATCATGTTCATAAGCTGCAAACCTTTGTGCAACTCCACTTCCCATTATTCCAGCACCTATAACACCAATTTTCATTTTTTTATACCCCCTCTTGATTATTTAAAAAACCAACTTCTTCGCAATAACTTAACATCTTTTTGGTTAAAGTTTCATCTAAGCTCATCCACTTAAAATTCAATGCACTTAGAATTTTTATAGATAAATCTTGGTAGACATGTATATCAGTAACCTCATCAGCACTAGTCATAACTCCTGTATTTAGTATAATATTGCTAATATTCTTACTATATTGAGGTTTTTTAAAATTGTCTTCAACAAAATCATAGAACTCTTCCACTGGAAGAATTTCTACTGAATAACCATTAGCATGTACAAAATTAGCTAACTCAATCATAGTTGTAGGATTACTATTAAATAAATGTAACGTTTTTCCTATAATTAACTTTCTGTTAAATAAAAGCCTAAAAGCTTTTGCAACATAATCTACATAAGAAAAATCTAGCTTAATACCTTCAACATTAGGAATTTTCCCAAACTCAATAACAGATTTAACTAACCTATAAAAAGCACTCTGATTTATATTCTTTTGAAAGTTTCCATTTTTACTGTTAAATACTAAATTTCCAACTCGGTAAACAGTGATATCTATTCCGCTATTTCTTGCTTCTAATATCACCTTTTCTGCTTCAATTTTGCTATTTACATAATTGTTATCACCAATTTGATTAATATCAGTATTGTATTCAGTGAAAACATCATACTTTTTATTCTCTATATATCCAGATCCAACACTTATAGTAGAAATATGATGGAATTTTTTATGCACTCCTCTTTTAGCAATTTCTATGCAATTATTTACCGTTTTTACATTAACCTGCAAAAATTCATCATAATCACCATGGTGCTTTACTAAGGCTGCTGAATTTATAATACAATCTATAATATTTGTTAAATTATTGTATTCTTCTTGTTCTAAATTAAAATATGCTTTAGTTACATCTCCATTGTAAATACTTATTCTGTCATGATTTAATTCATATAAGTCATCATTAAAATAGAAATTATAATTTTCTTTCGCTCTATGCTCTGCCTGTTCCCTATCAATGCCTCTAACAATAAGATGTAAATTAGTATTAGTATTTTCTAAGAGTTCATGAAGTATAAACACTCCTAAGTATCCAGTAGCTCCTAATAATAACACATTCTCATATTCTTCAGTTATATCAATTTCTTCTAATTTAAACTCTGATACGTTATTTTTATACGACTCAATCGTTTGCTTCATATCTTGATCCTTCAAGAACTGTTCAGCCAATTCAATACTTTCTTTATTAGCATTGTTTCTTAGGTATTCAAACTTTTCCTTTATATAACGACCATCACTTAAGCTAACTACTTTTGCAAGGCTAGCTATATCTTGATTTTGAAGTATGGTATTAATATCAATTACAAATCCACTTTCTATTATCTTTGAAAGTGCTTCAATAGCCTTAATTGAATTACCTCCAATATCAAAGAAATTGTCCTCTATTCCTACCTTTTCTATTCCCAATACGTCTTTATAAATGTCAGTCAAAAGCATTTCTATATGATTTCTAGGTGCTACATAAATAGTTTGGCTGCTATTTTCCTTATTTGGCAATGGCAGCTTATTAGCAACTACCTTGCCATTACTGCTATAAGGAATTTGATTAACCTTAACAAAATAGGTTGGCACCATATATTCAGGTAAATTGTTTTTTAATGATTTTTTAATATTCCTTATATCTAGTTCACCATTCAAAACAATATAACAGCATAATTCTTTCTCTTTTCCATTTACTTCAACAGGAACAATGGTAACCTCCTCAACATTTGGATACTGATAAACATATTTCTCTATTTCTGATATTTCAATTCTAAATCCTCTAATCTTTACCTGCCTATCAGCCCTTCCTAAAAATTCCACATTACCATCTTCAGTCCAACGCCCTAAATCGCCTGTTTTATAGATTCTATCTTGAAATATATCATTAATAATAAATTTCTCTTCAGTAAGATCATTTCTATTTAAATATCCCCTGCTTACTCCTCTGCCTCCAATATAAATTTCTCCTACAGCACCAATTGGTTTTGGCATTCCATACTCATCTAATATATAAATACTATAATTTGCAAGATTTCTTCCGATTGGTATTATTGTACTCTCAAGCCTGTTTACTTTATAATACGTAGAACAACAAGTTGTCTCTGTTGGACCATAACTATTATAAAGAACTATAGAATCATTATAATTATCTATATATTCTTTTTTCATTACATCGCCGCCTGAAATAACCAATTTAATATTAGGATTGTGAATATATTTTCCTACCTGATTAAATAACAACGCAGAACAGCTCATCGAGTTAATTTTTCTATCAGTAATGATTTGGTCAAGTTTACCCATATCTAGTACATCAACCTTATCAACAAGCACTAATTGAGATCCGGAAAATAACGTTGGATAAACTTCTTCATTAAATCCATCAAAAGTATAAGAATATTGTTGTAACATTATTCTATTTTCAGAATACCCAAATTCATTAAAGAACCCATTTACAAAAGCAATCAAATTTTTATGCTCAACCATTACTCCTTTTGGTTGACCTGTTGAACCAGATGTATACATGATATAAGCTAAATCATTTGAAGTATTAATTGACTTAATTTTATCACTTAATTTATCATATGGTATTTCATTAACGTCAATAATCTCTAAAGATTTTGGGATGTTATATAGTTGAGAATATTCACTATTTGTTAAAACATATCTACAGTCACTGTCTTGAAGCATAAAAGCAACACGTTCTCGTGGATAAACCATGTCTATTGGCAAAAATGCTGCTCCTGCTTTAAGTATGGCAAAAATAGATATAATTGTATCAATTGTTTTTTCTTGATAAATAGCAATTACTTCTTCCCTTTGTACACCCTTATTTCTAAGTAAATTTGCAAGTTTATTTACTTTTTCACCTAATTCTTTATAAGTAAGTTGCTTATCATAGTAAATTACAGCAATTTTTTCATTATATTTATTAATAGACTTTTCTAAATAATCATTTATATTTTCATATATATCATATTTAAATGAACTGCTAGAAAACTCATTTACTACTAACTTTCTTTCATTTTTAGACAAAATATTAATATTACTTATTTCTTGCTCTGGATTTAAGATTATCTCATCTACTAATGCTAAAAAATTGTCAGCAAATCTTTGCATAGCTTCTTTTGTAAATAAATTAGTACTATATTCCATGTCATAGCAAATACAATTATTATCCTCAACTGCACTAAATGATATATCAAACTTAGATGCTTTATTTGATACTATTGAATCAGCAAATTCTATTGTTCCAAAGTAATCCTCTCCACTTTTATCAATACCATAGTTTTGAAATACAAACATAATATCAAATACTGGATTTCTACTTAAGTCTCTTCTTCCTTCTAATTTTTCTACAATATAGCTAAAAGGATATTCTTGATTCTGAAAAGCTTCTAAAGTAGAATACTTCACCTGACTTATAAATTCTCCAAAAGTTTTTTTAGGATCTATATAATTTCGTAATACTACTGTATTTACAAACATACCTACAATATCTTTTACTTTTTTATTATTTCTTCCTACTGTTGGTGAGCCTATAATTATATCATCCTGATTCGAGTATCTATACAAAGCTACATCTAATAAAGATAACAATAATACAAATAAAGTTGTTTTATATCCGCTGCATAATGTTTTAAGGAGCATCGTTTGTTCCATCTCAATCTTAAACTTTAAATGTGATCCTTCAAACTTTTGAATATTACCCCTGCCTTGCTTTGTTGGCAAGTCAATTAATGGCAGTTCACCTTTAAGTTTTTCCATCCAATAATTTTCCTGATTTTTCAACGTGCCAGATTGTAATCGTTCTTCATACCAACAACAATACTCTTTATATGTGTAATTTAATTTTTCAAGCTCTTCACCTTTATATAAAGCTAGGAAATCATGAAATATAATCTCATTAGATATTCCATCAGTAATAATATGATGTATATCGTACATCAATACACTCTTACCCTTATCAGTATTAATGATTTTCATTCTAAATAATGGTGCTGTTGAAAGGTCAAAAGGTTTTAAAAACTTATCATAAATTTGACTAATATTCTTCTTCACAAATTCTTCTTCTAAATATTCAAACTCTGCATCAATATAAACATTAGAATGTATTTTTTGATATGGCTTTCCATCCTTATCATAAAATGATGTTCGTAACATTTCATGTCTTTCTACTAATTTTGCTAGTGAAGTCTTTACCTTCTCCAATTCAAAATTCTTTGTCATTATTACTAAATTGGATACATTATAATTTGTACTTTTTTCTTGAACTTTATCAAGTAAGAAAATTCCCCTTTGTGATGGTGATAGTGGATACTCTTTATCTATACCTAAATCTAACTTATTATTAAATTCAACAACATCAACTTCCCCTTTTTTTTGATTGTCTATCATTGCAGTAATATACTCACATAGATCTATAATCCTTGAATTTTTTAAAATATCTACAGCCTGCAATTCAATTCCAATCTTTTTTGAAAGATTATCAGTTATTTTTATTCCAGATATAGAATCCATTCCCATTTCATAAAAATTATCAAAAATATCTATTTCATCGAATCCAAGTATTTCTGAGAATACCTTAGCAACATCTCTTTCTAGTTTTGAATATTGATTATCTTCTCTACCTGAAAGTACTAGTTCCTTATTTTCTTTTACAGAAGCCTTTAATTTTCTATCTCTCATAGAATCCACATAAGCATTCAATCTCTTATTTAGCCTTCCATATGTAGCTATATTTGATGTTGCTAAAAAACTAATTCCGCCGGTTTTGTTTAAATAGCCTACTACAATATTATCTAAATCTGTCATGAATGCTTTATTGAATCCTTCGATAGCTTCATAAGAATTCATAGCTTTAAATATTGTATCTACTGTAAAACCAGAGTCATGGGCCATTCCTTTATCCTTCCATGTACACCAATTAACTGTCATCGCTGGCAAACCCAAAGATTTTCGATAAAACGCAAATTCATTAATAAAGGAATTTGCAAGAATATAATCCGTCTGTCCCAATGCACTAAATACTGTTGCAACTGAAGAAAACATGATGAAAAACTGTAAATTATCACTAAGAGTTGCTTTATGCAGGTTTAACGTACCTGAAATCTTTGGCAGTATTACATCTGTATTTAATAAATCTTCACCCCTATCAAGAATTGTCTTATCTTTTGCTACACCAGCACTATGAACTATTCCATTAATTTTTCCATATCTTTGTCTTATATCTTTTATAACTTCATTTAATTCATTGCATTTAGCCACATTACACTGAACAACCTCAATACTACCACACATGTTTTTTAATTCTACTAGATCCTTAAGTTTTTCTTTAAGACTGCTCTCAATACTAGTATCATTTATCATTTTTTCCCAATAAGTTTGAATTGGCATTTTTCTTCGAGTAAGTAAAACTAATTTAATTTTACCATAACTGCTTAAGTATTTTCCTATTGTCAATCCGATTCCGCCAATTCCACCAGTAATGATGTAA
>JAUZPN010000090.1 GCA_030705885.1 Bacillota bacterium
GCTCCATTAGGTCCTATAAGTCCTACTATATCATGTTCATTCATTTCTAACGAAAAATCTGAAACAGCAGTTAATCCTCCAAACTTAATTGTTAAATCATTTGCTTTTAATAGTGCCATTCTTTTCACCTCCAACCTTGTTTTTCTTTTTTAAGAAACCTAATGAGAATTCTTTAGTTCCCATTAACCCTTGAGGTCTGAATAACATCATAACAATTAATAAAATTGAATAAAATACCATTCTATAATCTGCAAAATCTCTAAGAAATTCAGATAATACAGTAAGTACCCCTGCTGATAATATTGAACCAGTAATACTTCCCATACCTCCAAGAACAACAAAAATTACTATCTCAATTGACTTCATAAATGTAAATCCTGAAGGGTCTATAAACATATACAAATGTGCAAATAATACACCCGCTACTCCAGCAAAGAAAGAACCTATAACAAAAGCTTCAATTTTATATTTTGTAGTATTTATTCCCATAGCTTCTGCTGCAATTTCATCTTCTCTTACAGATATCATGGCTCTTCCGCTTGAAGAATGTATTATATTATATATTACTAAAAACGTTACTACAACTGCAAAGTAAACCCATGTAAATGTAGATTTAGGTGGAATATTAACAAAACCTCTTGCTCCTCCTAAATAGTCGATGTTAGTTATAATTACCCTAACTATCTCTCCAAAACCTAATGTTGTAATTGCAAGATAATCTCCTTTTAATCTTAATGTAGGCAGACCTATTAAAAATCCTGCTAACCCTGCAGCTAATCCACCTGCTATAATTGCTACTATAAATGGCATATGAAAATTAACTGTTAGTACTGCAGAAGTATATGCTCCTATTGCCATAAAACATGCATGTCCTAAGGCTAACTGACCAGTAAATCCAATAATAAGATTTAAACTTAATGCCAAAATAATGTTAATACCAACAAGCATAATTATTTGAACTTTATAATTATTTATTATTCTGTTTTTTATTATAAAAAACAGAATTCCATACAAAATAAGTGCAGCTATAACAAAAATAATTGTTTTTTTAATATGTTCTTTCATCTTTATCACCTACACCTTTTCTCTTGTTTTCTTGCCTAAAATACCTGTTGGCTTAAATATTAATATAACAATTAATATTGCAAAAGCTATAGCATCAGACCATTTTGTTGAAACATATGCTTTAACTAATGTTTCTGAAAGTGCCATTATAAATCCTCCAATAAGTGCACCTGGAATAACTCCAATTCCTCCAAGTACTGCAGCTATAAACGCTTTAAGTCCTGGCATTATCCCCATATATGGATTTATGCTATTATAAAGAATCCCTACAAAAACTCCTGCCGCACCTGCTAAAGAGGATCCTATTGCAAAAGTAACAGAGATTACGTTATCTACATTTATTCCCATAAGTTTTGAAGCATCCATGTCAAAAGAAGCAGCCCTCATAGCTTTTCCAACTTTAGTTTTATATACAATAACCTGAAGAATAAGAACTAACAATAGTGCAATTAAAAATATAGTTAATTGAAGACTATTTAACTGAAGCTGTCCGATATGCCAAATATGCTGAGCTAACAAACTAGAAGGATATGCTCTTGTACTAGCTCCCGCCACCTGCTTCATTGCAAAACCGTTTTCAAGTAAAAATGATACACCTATAGCAGTTATAAGTAATGCTATTTTAGGTGAATTTCTTAATGGTTTATATGCAATTTTTTCTGTTAAAATACCTAATAATGCTGAGCCTGCCATTGCAATAACCAACACCAGCAAAAAAGGTAAATGTAATGTAGTTGCTGCTACAAAACCTATATAAGCTCCAACCATATATATATCACCATGAGCAAAATTTATAAGACCTATAATTCCATAAACCATTGTATAGCCAAGAGCTATTAATGCATATACACTACCTAGTGCCAAACCATTTAATATTTGCTGTAAAAATGCCATATAATTTCCTCCAATCTTTATGAAATAAATACAGGAATGTGCTATACTATCCTTGATCACATTTAGTTCCACTTAATTGATAAATAATAGTATAGAGAAGCTTCTTTTAGAAACTTAGTGGAACTTTGTGAACAAGGATAGTATAAAAAGCACATTCCATATTTTATTAATTATTAATTTTTATGGATTAATCTTTTCTGAGAAAACATTCTTACCATCTTTTGCTTGAATCATAACTGCAGCTTTTACTGCATTTCTGTCTTTATCAATTTTAACATTTCCTGAAACAACGTTAGTATCCATTTTAGCTAATGCATTTTTTATACTATCAGCATCTGTTTTACCACCATCTTTTATTGCTTGTAATAATATTTTTGCTGCATCATAATTTAATGCAGCCATTGCATCAGGTACTTCATTATACTTAGTTTTATAGTTTTTAACAAATTCTACAACTGCAGGAGCTGTATCATCTGCTGAATAGTGATCTGAAAAATATGCTCCATCTACTGCTGTTCCACCAATATCAAATAATTTTGATGAATCCCATCCATCTCCACCTAAGAAAGTTGATTTAATTCCTAAATTTCTTGCCTGCTTTGCAATTACACCAACAGTTGAGTAGTAATCTGGAAGGAACATAACATCTGAATTTTTTGATTTAAGCTTTGTAAGCTGAGCATTAAAATCCTGATCATTAGTTGCATATGTTTCTGTTTCTAAAACTTTTCCTCCACTTTTTTCAAATGCTGCCTTAAAAGCATCTGTTAAACCCTTAGAATAATCATCACTATTATTATATAGAATTGTTGCAGTTTTTGCATTAAGCTTAGTTGATGCAAATTTTGCCACAGCAGTTCCTTGAAATGGATCTATAAAACAAGTTCTAAAAACATAATCTCCTGCCTGAGTTACTTTAATATTAGTTGCTGTTCCTGATACCATTGGTATTTTATTCTGCTGAGCAATAGCTGCAACAGAAATAGCACAAGTACTTGTTAGTGGTCCTTCAATAGCTACAACTTTTTCATCATTAATAAGTTTTTGTGCAACATTAACAGAACTTGCTGCTTTTCCTTCATCATCCTCATAAATAAATTTTACTTTTTTACCAAGTATACCACCACTTTTATTTGTCTCTTCCTGAAGAAGATCTAAACCTTTTTTACCAGATTGACCAAATTGAGCTACACTTCCAGTTAATGGCATTATCACACCAATTTTAATATCTCCGCTGCTGCCAGTACCACTACTTCCAGAATTTGTACAGCCTGTAAAAACTGAAGCAGCCATTGCAATTCCAATTACTAAACTTAATATTTTCCTTTTCATAATCATTACCCCCTAAAATAATTTTAGTTAATCTTTTATTAACACATGTTATAATTATTCGAGTCATTAATTATAACATTTATTAAAATTTTATTAAAATTTTAACTTAATTTACTTTTTTCATTTAGTTGTTAATGATATATTATCAGATTGTCAATTTTAATTCAAGCATATTATAATAATAATATCAAAAGAATGATAATATATTAAAAAAATATTATATTTTTTATTTATTTATCAAAGTAATGGATTTCATAAGCATGTTTATTAAAAATAATAAAGGATAAAAAGCTATTTTTCGACATTATTAATTTTATATGAAATTTTATTTCATAATAAAATTAATATTTTACTTTAACACAGCAACAGTTACTCCTGTTCCTCCTTCACCATATTCTCCAAGTCTGTAATTTTTAATATGTGGATGCCTTTTTAACATATCATTAATTTTCTGTCTTAAAACTCCAGTACCTTTTCCATGAATGATTGTAACCTCTAAAAGTCCTGCCATATAAGCATCATCTAAATACTTATCTACTACAAAATATGCTTCTTCTGCATCCATTCCTCTTAAATCTATAGAAGAAGAAATCTGCTTTAAGTTTAAATTCATATTCCCTCGTTTTATTTTTTTCTTTTCTTCTTTTTTTTGTTTAGAAGCTCTGAGTTCTTTAATATTTACACTAATTTTCATTATACCTGCTTGAACCTGTACTTCTCCTTTATTATCAGGCTTTGATAAAACTATTACTTTTTGATTTAATGAAGGCAGAAATAATTCTTCTCCTTCTTTTACTGTTTTTAATTCTTCACCTTCTGCTGTTTTCCTACTAGCTGAAGATTCTTCCAGCTTCTCCATCTTAGATTTAATCTTTTTTCTTTCATCCTCTAAAAGCTGCCTTGTTTCAGAAGAATATCCCATTTTCTCAAGCTCTCTAATATTCTTCATTATTTCATCTGCTTCTTCTTTTGCTTCCCTAAGAACCTGCTTTGCTTCTCTTTGAGCATTCATAAGCACATTTTCTTTTGATTTCTGAACATTATATAGTTTTTCCTCAAACTGTTCTTTTATTCTAGCTGCTTGATTTTTTAGATATTCTGCTTCCCTTGCATCATTTTCTGCCTTTATACTCTTTTCCTGAAGACTAGTTATCAAATCCTCAAACTGCAGTGTATCTTCAGATATACTTTCCTTTGCTTGATCTATAATATAATCCGGAAGACCTAATCTTCTTGAAATTTCAAAAGCATTAGACTTTCCTGGTATTCCAATAAGAAGCCTGTATGTTGGTCTTAAACTTTCAACGTCAAATTCAACAGAAGCATTTTCAACACCTGAAGTTCTTAATGCATATGCTTTAAGCTCGCTATAGTGAGTAGTTGCAGCTAACTTAGTTCCTCTTTTTCTAAGATTCTCTAAAATAGATACTGCAAGTGCAGCCCCCTCTGTAGGATCAGTTCCTGCACCTAACTCATCAAAAAGTACCAATGATTTATCATCTGCAGTTTCCATTATTTTTACAATATTAGTCATATGAGAGGAAAATGTAGATAAGCTCTGTTCTATGCTCTGCTCATCTCCAATATCTGCAAAAACTTCATCAAAAAAACTTACAGTTGAATTTTCTCTTGCAGGAATCAATATGCCGCTCATAGCCATCAGATGCAAAAGTCCTGTAGTCTTTAAGCTGACAGTTTTACCACCAGTATTAGGTCCTGTGATAACTAATGATGAAAATTCTCTTCCCAAATATATATTCATTGGCACAACAACCTTTTGATCTATAAGAGGATGCCTGCCTTCAACGATATCAATAATTCCATCCTCATTAACTAAAGGACAAATGCAGTTTAATTCATCAGCATATTTTGCTTTTGCAAAAACAAAGTCAAGTTCCCAAATAATATTTGCATTATTTTTAACCTGCAGTATATTATCATAGATTTTCCCTGAAAGTTCACTAAGTATCCTTTCAATTTCTGCTTTTTCCTTAAGCATTAACTCTTTTATCTCATTGTTTAAATTTACAAGGCTCATAGGCTCAATAAAAAGAGTGGATCCTGTTGAGCTTTGATCATGAACAAGTCCTGGTACTGCACCTTTACATTCAGACTTTACAGGTAATACATATCTATCACCTCTTATTGTATATAAGTTTTCCTGAAGATACTTTGAATTACTTCTTATTAATGAATTTACCTTATCTCTTATAGATGAATTCTTATCTTTAAGTGATCTTCTTACATTATAAAGCGTACTGCTGGCCCTATCTGATATTTCTTCCTCTCCAATAATTGCATTATATATATCATCCTCTATATTTTTCATTGTCACTATACCATCACAAATATCTTCAATAACACGAAATCCTTCTTCATCTTCTCTATGGCTTATATATTCTTTAAATCTTCTAGCACACCTTAACATATTTGCTATCTTAAGCAGCTGTCCCATCATTAAACTGGATCCCTTAGATGCTCTGTCTATACCTTCTCTTATATCATATAACCCTTCAAATGGAGGATTTCCTTTTCTAGCAATCAGACTTACAGCTTCTTTTGTTTCTTCAAGATGCTCACGAATCTCATATAAATTGCTATATGGTTCTAACGCATCAATTATATCTTTAGCTGCTGCTGTATTTGAATAAGATTTTATTTTTTCCTTAACTTTATTGTACTCTAATACTCTTAAAGCTTTTTCATTCATTTAAATCAACTCACCTTCAATAAATGCTCTTTATCTACAAAACGCCGCGATTAAAATGACCTTTTGTAAATTTATAATCGTCTTCCATAGCTTTATTATTAATAAAACTATCTAATACCTTAACTACCTCATCATATCTTTCATCAATAAAATCCATTCTTAATCCGCTTAAATCCAACTTTTTAATAACATTCATTTTTGGAATTAAATTAACTGGAACAGAATTATAAATATAACTTCTGCAAAATTTATCTGAAGAAACTAAAAATTTCTCATTCATTCTATCTTTCAATATATAGCTGCTAGTTCTGCATGGTTTTGTACACTGAGTCTCTGCACTTTTATTTCCAAATATACTTCCTATAAGACAATACTCACTAATCATAAGCTCTGCTCTGCCATATATGAGAAGCTGGCTATGAATATTTTTCATATTACTTAGCATCTGCTTTATTTCATTATTATTAAGCTCAACGCTTATTGCAGAACCTTGTAAATAATTATAGAAGAATTTTTCAAAATAACTATTAAACATATTTAATTTATAATCTCCTATAATTACAGTTTTATCCTTAAATCTGTTTATTATTCCTAAATTGCCTGTTATTATACCTTTTATATTAGTAAGATTTTTTTCAATAACCTTTGAAACATACTCAAACTCAGTTTTAATAATATTAGGTACTTTTAAATATACATTGTAATTAAAAATATCATTAATTTTTATATCACTATCTTTCATAAAAACATTTACTGCTATATCTGTTACAGCTTCAAAATTCTTAAGTGCATCAAATTGTTCTTTTGTATTTATACATACAAGCAGTTTAGGAAAATATGAAGCTTTTAAATTGGCAGCACATTCCTCTTTATTAATTTCTTCAACTGGAGAATTCATTATAAAGCTATCAATTATGTATTTCTCAATACTTTCAATAATATTTCTTCTTGCTTCATTAACAGCTGATATCGTAATAAAGCCTTCAACATAGCTGTCAAACACTATTTTATCAAACTTAAAAGGTGTATCTCCTGATTTTTTTAAATTTTCAGTAATCTTATCCTTTGAAATAGGTTTTTTTAATGCTGTTTGAATTTCCTCGCCTTCTAAAGTAAAACATTTTCCTAAATAAAACGTTTTTAATTTTAATGGCTTATTTATAATAAAATCAACATGAAGTTCTAATAATTTTTTATTTTTAAATTTATCCTTATAAAATTCTTCTAATCTTCCGTTCAAAGTTGAATCAGATGTTTTATATAAATCATCTTCTCTTTTATATAAGATTGGATTCAGTTTTACTCTATCCCCTATATGGGCATACTGAACCTCTTGGTTGTTTTTAATTATTTTAGAAATAACAAAACCTTTGTCACTGCTGCCTACTCTAATTCCATCCTTTACACTTACATCTTCCTTTAATATAATGTTCATATCCTTTGAAATACTGCCTATATGTATACCTGTATTTTTGGGATATGTATATGCCATCATATCACTTCCTGTATTTCCAAATAAATATGCTTTAGAGAAGCCTTCCCGATTAAAAAGCTGCAGTAAATTTATATATATATCCTCTGCATCAAATACTTTATTATTATAATAATCATCTATTGCTTTTCTATATGACTGAACTGTACCTGCCACATACTCAGGTCTTTTCATTCTTCCTTCTATTTTTAATGAAGAAACTCCACTTTCTAGAATTTTATCAATATCATTAATAGTACATATATCTTTAGTACTTAATAAGTAACCTTTTTTATTTTTATTATTTATTTTATCTTCTAAAGTATACTGCATTCTGCATGGTTGTGCACAACATCCTCTGTTTCCGCTTCTTCCGCCGATTAAGCTGCTCATAAGACACTGACCTGAATAAGACACACAAAGTGCTCCATGAATAAATATTTCGGTTTCTATATTTAAGTCTTTAGAAATATATTCTATTTCACTTAATGATAATTCTCTAGAAAGTACTATCCTTTGAAATCCTAATTTTTTCATAAGAATTGCACCTTCAGCATTATGTACTGTCATCTGTGTAGAAGCATGAAGTTCAAAACTTGGGAACATATTTTTAATTAAATATGAAATACCAAAATCCTGTACAATAAGTGCATCTGCGCCTGCATTAAATAGAAACCTTACATAATCTAATGCTTCATTTATTTCATTTTCTTTAATCAAAGTGTTTAATGTAACATAAACCTTAACTCCATATAAATGACAATATTTTATTGCTTTTATCATATTTTCATTATCAAAATTAGATGCAAAAGCTCTTGCAGAAAATTTATTTCCACCTAAATATACTGCCGAAGCTCCAGCCTGTACTGCAGCTATAAGACTTTCTATTGAACCAGCAGGAGCTAATAATTCTGCTTTTTTCATTAATATTTCTCCTTTGTAATTATTAATTTAAAAAAGTAAGGTCTTTTACTGACCTTACTTTTTATTTTTTAAATATGGTGGACTAATGTTACTTTTTGCTTTAGCTAAATCTATTTGATTTTCTAAAAATTTATTTTGAAGCTCCATTATTTTATACTTTGATGTTTGCAGTTGAAATCTTAATTCCTTATTTTCTAGTATAAGTTCATTTTTAGACTTCAGAACACTTTTAGAACTATTACTTAAAATATCAATCTGTGTATTGAGATTAGAAATTTCTTCATCTTTTTCTGCTATTATCTTTAATTCTTTACTATTTTTAAGCTGTTCAGATAAATCATTATTTCTCTTTTCCAGCTGCTTTATTTGAAGCTTTAAAGAATCAATACTGCCTTGGTCCTCTCTCTTTTCCCGTTCTTCTTTTTTTACTTTAGTTTCTAAAGAATCACAGATTTCTCTACATTTGAAATAATCATCTACGGCACTAATAGCAGTAAAAACAGCAGCAGAAGCAGTGCTTAATTTATCATTATTTTCAATCAGATTATCTATTTTTTTATCGACATAATTTACTACCTTTTTTAAATATTCTTCATTCTCTTCGCCTTTTAAATTATAATCTACTCCGTTAATCCTAACAGTAACCATATTCATATATAATCACCTTCTTAAAACATATACTATCCTCAGTCATAAAAAAATTCCAATAAATTTTCAAAAGAAGCTTCTCTTCGCTATCATTTACAAATTAATTAGAACTAAATGTAAACGAGGATAGTATAATGATATATTTTATTTATACTACATTATATATTGATTTTTTGAATTTATCTTCTCTATTTTATCACATAAATTCCATATATGAAACAGTTTTTTGATTAAAATAACAAATTTTATAATAAAAAATAAATTTTATCTCAGCTGTGCACCCAAATTGTATTCAAGCGAACGTAAAATCTTGTCATGTACCTTGTTTACTTCATTATCAGTTAAAGTTTTATTTGCTCTATATACAATAGAATATGCCATACTCTTTTTGCCTTCTGGAACTTGTTTGCCCTTGTAAACATCAAATAGTTTGATATTTTCAACTAAGCTTCCTCCTTGTTTTATTATTATCTCTTCAATCTGAGAAGATAATATTTCATCATCAACAAGTAAAGCTATGTCTCTTGACATTGCAGGAAATTTTGGCAGTGATTTATATTTCTTATCCATTACAGCTTCCCTATATAAAATATCTAAATTTATCTCTGCTACATAACACTTTTCATCTATACCATAATTATCTTGAACATCAGGATGAATCTCCCCAAGAGTTCCAGCAGCTTCTTTTCTTATTAATAAGTTAGCTGTCTTACCTGGATGAAAAGATGCATTTGAACTTTCCCTGACAAAAGAAACATGTGTAATTCCAAGAGCATTTATAAGATTTTCAATTACACCCTTTAAATCAAAATAATCTACTTTTCCATACAAACCAATAGTTAATATATTTCTTTCATCTGGAAGCTTACTAATATCTGCATTTGGCAGATATATTTTACCTAATTCAAAAAGCTTTACTTCTTCATTATTTCTTGCATAATTTCTTGATAGTGCTTCCATTATGGATGGTATAGCTGTAGTTCTCATTATGCTGAAATCTTCACCTAGAGGATTTTTTATTTTAACTACATTCCTCAAACTGCTGTCCTTTGGAATAAGAACAGAATCAAGTGCTTTAGGACTAATGAAAGAATAGAATAATCCTTGATTTAATCCTGAAGATAATAATGTTTCAATTACCTTATCATCTAAATGCTGCTTTTTATTCTTACCGCCTTTAGTACTTACACTCTTAATTACAGTAGTAGGTATTTTATTATAACCATATATACGAGCCACTTCTTCAGCTACATCTTCTCTGATATTAATATCATTTCTAAATGTAGGAACAGTAATAGACAATATATCTCCATTAATTTTTGTCTTTAACTCTAATCTATCAAGATATTCTTTCATATCTTGTTTTGGTATATCTGTTCCTAAGAAAGCATTTATCCAATTTGCATCAACTTCTAAAGTATGCTCTATAGCTTTTTCTGGATATATATCAATAGTTCCTTGAACTATTTCACCTGCACCTAATTCTTCTACAAGCTCACATGCTCTATTTATAGCTAATTCTGCTAAATTCGGATCTAAATCTTTCTCATATCTTCCTGAAGCTTCTGTTCTAAGTGCTAAATATTGTGAAGAAGTACGAATATTAAGGCCATCAAATGTTGCACTTTCAAATATTATCTCAGTAGTATCATCTTTAACTTCTGAATTAAGACCACCCATTATACCTGCAAGACCAATAGTTGAATCGCTGTCCTTTATATTAAGGACATTAGAGTTAAGTGTTCTTTCTATATTATCAAGAGTTGTAAATTTCTCTCCTTCTTTAGCCCTTTCAACAACTATCTTTTTAGTAGTAATCTCTCTGCTGTCAAAAGCATGCATTGGCTGACCAAGCTCAATCATAACAAAGTTAGTTATATCAACTATATTATTAATTGCTCTTACTCCTGATTGCATTAATCTCTCTTCTATCCAAGCTGGCGAAGGTGCAATCTTAACATTTTTAATCATTCTAGCCATATATCTTCTGCAAAGCTTATCTTTAACTTCAACTTTAATTTCATCTTCAATTTTTCCATTATAATCAGATTTAAAATCAACATTTGGCATTCTATATGTTAATCCAAATGTAGCAGCAGTTTCTCTTGCCATACCAACAATACTAAGACAATCTGGTCTGTTTGAAGTAATTTCAAAATCAATAACAGCATTTTCAAGACCTAAAACTTCTTTTATATCCTTACCTATAGGAGTTCCTTCAGGCAAAATCATAAGTCCATGAACATGTTCTTCACTAGCAATCCCTAGTTCTTCTTCTGAGCACATCATTCCATTAGAAGGAATACCCCTAAGCTTACCTTTCTTAATTTTAACTCCTCCAGGAAGCTCTGAACCATGAAGGGCAACTGGGACTATATCTCCTTCCTTCATGTTATCAGCACCGGTAACAATTTGTATTGGCTCACTTTGTGCAACATCAATTTGACAGACTACAAGCTTTTCAGCATCTGGATGACGTTCTATTTTTAATATCTTTCCTGTAACAACATTTTTTATTTCATCACCTGATGTAATTACTTCTTCAACATTCGAACCACTTAGTGTAAGTGCATCTGCAATCTCTGACGGACTAAGATTTATATCAACATAATCTTTTAACCATTTAACTGGTACTTTCATTTAATTCACTCCATTCTTTAATCATAACTAATTATAACTTATAACCTATATTAAAATTGATTTAAAAATCTAACATCACTTTCATATAAAAGCCTTATATCATCTATACCATATTTAAGCATTACCATTCTGTCAATTCCAAAACCAAAAGCAAAGCCGCTGTAAACTTCTGGATCTATATTACAATTTCTAAGAACCTGAGGATGAACCATTCCACATCCTAAAATCTCTATCCAGCCGCTTCCTTTACAAACCTTACAGCCTTCACCATTACAAACAAAGCAGGTAGCATCCATTTCTGCAGATGGTTCTGTAAATGGGAAATGATGTGGTCTGAATTTAGTTTGAACTTTATCTCCAAACAACTTTCTTGCAAATAAATCAAGAGTTCCCTTTAAATCTGCTAAAGTAATACCTTTATCAACTACCAATCCTTCCATCTGATAAAAAATAGGAGAATGTGTTGCATCTACTGCATCTGATCTATATACCTTACCAGGGCATATCATTTTTATTGGAGGCTTTTCATTTTCCATAACTCTAATCTGCATTGGAGAAGTCTGAGTTCTTAAAACTATATTATCATTAATATAAAATGTATCTTGTTCTCCTCTAGCTGGATGTCCCTTTGGTATATTTAATGCTTCAAAATTATAATAATCAAGTTCTACTTCTGGGCCTTCCTCAATAGAAAATCCCATAGAAACAAATATTTCTTTTATACTTTCAATAGTTAAATCCAAAGGATGTCTTTTTCCAATACTTTGTTTTTTACCAGGCATAGTAATATCAATAACTTCATTTTTAAGTCTTTCCTGCTTTTCCTTCTGCTTTATAGTATTTGCTGCTTCATCAATAAAATTCTCTAATGCTTGCTTAACTTCATTAACGATTTTTCCCATTAATGGTCTTTCCTCTGAAGAAAGAGCACCCATACCTCTTAAAATTTGAGTAAGCTCACCTTTTTTTCCAAGATACTTTACTCTTAAATTTTCAAGCTCAGCACCTGAAGATGCTTCTTTA
>JAUZPN010000091.1 GCA_030705885.1 Bacillota bacterium
ATTATTTCTTTTAAACCATCCATTTATTTCTCCTTTCACAAACTATTTTTATACAATATATATTATAATTCTACAAAAATCGATTTTTTCCTTCTTTTTCTTAAAATTTTTTTCACATAATTTTATTCATTTTAATTTTGTTATTAATTATATTTATTTTTTAAAATATTTTTCGAAAGGATATGTGAGAGATGAACAATGAAAATAATGTTATATTTAAAAAACTAGTAAAGGGATATACTGAAAATAACTTTAAATCAACAGTTAATGATATTCTTACTGAAAATAATATGAATACAAAAACTCTGCAAAATATTATATCTTCATTATGCGGAGTGAAATGTGTCTTAGAAGGGGA
The DNA here is from genome assembly GCA_030705885.1 of Bacillota bacterium. GTDB lineage: Bacteria > Bacillota > Clostridia > Clostridiales > Clostridiaceae > JAUZPN01. The sequence goes on from JAUZPN010000091.1 coordinate 359, forward strand.
TTTTTATGAAAACTTAAATAGCTGTATAGAAAATTATTTGTCAAATTCACCTTCTAATATAAAGATTGTTGAAAAAATCAAAAGCTGCTCTATGGATTGTATTGAAGATGGAAAAACTGTTTGTCAAAAGTCCTGTCCTTTTAATGCAATAGATATTGATTTATTTAATCATACAACATATATAAATTTAAACAAGTGTACTGACTGCGGCTTTTGTGTAGAAGCATGTCCTACTAATTCAATCATTGACAAGATAGAATTTCTTCCTCTTTTATCTTTATTAAAAGAAAATGCATCTGTTATAGCTGTAGTAGCTCCTGCTATTTCAGGTCAGTTTGGTGAAAACACAAATCTAAATAAATTAAGAACTGCTTTTAAAAAATTAGGTTTTAAAGATATGATAGAAGTTGCATTTTTTGCTGATATGCTTACTATTAAAGAAGCTGTAGAATTCAGCCATCATGTAAAGGAAAAAGAAGATTTTTTAATAACCTCCTGCTGTTGTCCTATGTGGGTTGCAATGCTTAAAAGAGTTTACAGTGATCTTGTAAAGCATGTTTCTCCTTCTGTATCGCCAATGATTGCTGCTGGAAGAGTATTAAAAAAGATAAATCCAGATTGTAAAATAGTCTTTATTGGACCTTGTATAGCAAAAAAAGCTGAAGCAAAGGAAAAAGATTTAGCAGGAAATATAGATTTTGTACTGACCTTTGCAGAATTAAAAGATATTTTTGATTCATTAGATATTCATCCTGAAAATCTGTCTGAAAATGACACTATTGAATATGCATCAGAATGCGGCAGGCTTTATGCAAGAGAAGGAGGAGTTTCAACAGCAGTTACAAATGTTATTAAAGAACTTTTCCCAGGTAAGTATGATTTTCTATCTACTATTAATGCTAGTGGAGTAAAGGAATGCAAAGAACTTCTTAGAAAAATTGGTTCAAAAGAAACTACTGCTAATTTTATAGAAGGAATGGGCTGCATAGGCGGCTGTGTTGGAGGTCCTAAAGCATTAATTCCAACAGAAATAGGTAAGTCTGCTGTAGACAATGCTGCTGCTTCCTCTGATATAAAAATTCCTACAAAAAGCTTATGTATGGAAGCTATCTTAAACAAAATTGATATTAATTCTAAAGTTGATTTTATGGATGAAAGAAAAACCTCTATATTTTATAGAGAGTTCTAAAAAAGTACCTATATTATCTTCAATCACAAAGTTCCACTTAATTTTTAAAAGAAGCTTATTATCGCTGTCATTCAAAAATTAAGTGGAACTAAATGTACTTAAGAAAATATTAATTATAGCAGACAACAGGAGTTCCTATTTCTATATTTTCAAAAATTGTCTCAGCTAGACTATAAGGTAAATTTACACATCCATGAGAACCATTTGTTTGGTAAATCTGTCCGCCAAATTCAGCTCTCCATGTTGCATCATGCAATCCAATTCCTAAATTAAATGGCATCCAATAGCTAACAACAGTAGCATAATCTTGACCTTTTAACGTAGCATTTCTTTCTCTATCCTTTAACCTATAAACTCCTGGAGGTGTTGCATCATTAAGGCTTACATTACCTGTAACAATATCTCCCTGAACTACAAGTGAACCATTCTTATAAAACCATAAATGCTGCTTTGCTAAATCTATTTCTACATAAGTATTTCCAATATCAGTACCATCATGAGACACAGCAGATTGTAAATATAATGGTTCTTTTGTAATAGTCTTTCCTTCTTTTATGGTTTCACTTAAATTTTGTGCTTCTTTATTAACATTTATCTGCCATCCATAGTCCCCCCCGCTTACGCTTACAGTATTTCCTGAAGAAGTATGAAAGCTTCTTGTAATACCATTAGTGTTATATGCATAAGCAAGTGACAATACATAATCTTGTACTTTTTCATCATCAAGCGAAACATTGTAATTATCATCAACTGAAACCCATTGATTAATTGTTGATTTATCTAAAGTTTTCTTAGTATCTCCAAAAGTATAGGTAACATTTGAAGATATATACTTATTGAGCATGTCCTTTGCATCAATAACTTTTTGAGATTTCGAAGTATACTTAGGAGATACATAACAATTTGCTGATTCCAAATCTATTGTTGATTCTCCATTAGTTATTGCATTTGTTACATTTTTCACAAAAGTATCCTTGTCTAACCTATTACCTTTAACTTCATTTGTAATTACAAATGTATTATCTCCATAACTTATGCTTGGATTTTTAGGTTCAACCACATTACTGTTATTTAAGCAATTAAGATTGTCTATCTTTTTTTCTAATAACTGCTTATCAAATGTAGTTTCTAATATCATTTTAGTACTTTTAGTATTAAAAAATGATGATGCCCATTCTAAAGGATTTTGTCCATCTTTAAAGCCCTTAATCTGTTCATCTGACTTATACTTTAAATTAATATCACCTGCACTAATTTGTTCTTTTTTCCCATCTCTCTCATTTATAGTCAAAGTATATTTTTGAAGCTCAGAAGCCATTTCTGATTTAATTTGATCAACTGTTTGAAATGATACATCTGTACCATTAATTTTAGTCCCCAAAAATAAATGCTTCATAAAATAAATTGAGATCGCAAAATATGCTACCAATAAAGTACAAATAGAAATTATTATTCCTGCTGTAAATTTTTTGCGTCTAGTTATAATTTCCAAACTATCCTCTCCCTTATAAAAAAGTTATTAAATTAATATATCATCTTCTATATATTACCATTTTATTCTTTGTTTATCAATTATTATTTTTTTTATTATACAATTTCCCTCCATAAAGTTCCAATAAATTTTCAAAAGCATCTTCATCTTGATGCGATTAAGGGAAGTATATATTAGCATATATATTATATACCTCTTTTGCATAATTTTCTATATTGATTGAAAAGTTTAATAATTATTAAATTATTTTTTCCTGTTGTTTCTTCTTCTAATCCATCTAACTATGCTTTATATATCAAACCTTTCAACATTCTTTCTTTATGATTCATTTATTATCTCCACCTTTTAATCTGTTTAACCTTCTTCTTTAAAAAATTATATCACTACAAATAAAAATAACACCAGCACCAGCTAGTGTATAATAATATACTATAAGGGGAGATTTTTTTAAAATATATACTATTCTCGGTCATAAAATTCCAATAAATTTCTAAAAGTAAACTTTCCTATATAATAATTTTTATTGATTAATAGATATTTTCGATTCAATATTATCATCAGTAAAATCATACCAAGTAATTTCTTTTTTTGCATTTTGTTTATTCTCAAAAGGATCATATTCATCTTGTGTAACTTGCTTATTATCAATGAAATATTCTTCATCATCTTCTTGATAATTGATGTTTGTAATCTTTACATACCCTATCGAATCTGTTATACAAGCACCTTCTTGAAATCTAAGTTTTCTAAAAACATTGTGTCCTCCAACACCAAAATAGCTAAATGTCCCATCTATTTTAATACTACCTAACTGGAAAACATCAAAGGTATATCCATAAATTTTACCATTAAAATAATGTAATACCTCATATAAATTATTCTTTGTCAATTTAACAACAACTTCAGGCACTCCATCACCATCTAAATCAATTACTGCAAATTGCATTTTTTTGAATCTTCCTGAACCCTCCCCATAAGTAACAAGATCAGTTGAAAATTTTTCTAGTAATACATTTTTCCCACTATCTACATTATAATATTCAGTATCATTATCTACATTATAATATTCAGCCTCATTACCTACATTAAAAAATTCAGTCTCATTTTTCAACACTGCTTTATATACTCCCATTATTGAATTCTTATCATTTGCATCCAATATTTGTTTTGAAGAAGTATTAGCTGGTGTTGGTATAAGATTTATAGAAGTACTAGTATTAAAATTGTTGTTCTTACTTGTACCATTATTACTACTTGTTCTGTTATTGCTACTTTTACTGTTATTATTACTTGTACCGTTATTACTACTTGTACCGTTATTATTACTTGTACCGTTATTACTACTTGTACTATTATTACTACTTGTACCACTTGTACTATTAGTTTTATTGCTGTTTGTTTTGCTGCTCACTGGATTTACATTTCTTTTGTTGTTCGAACATGCAGTAATTGAAATACTTAATAAAGACACAAGAAGTACACTTATAAATTTCGATTTCACCTAAACCAACTCCCTTAATAAATGCAAATAAATTATACACCCATTTTTAGAAATTAGTCAAACAACACCAATTTCCATCAAGCATAACACCTAGCAAACTTTCCTATATAATAGTTTTTATGAACCAATAGATAGTTTTGATTCAATATTATTATCAGTAAAATCATACCAAGTAATTTCTTTTTTTGCAATTTGTTTATTTTCAAAATCCACATATTCATCTTCTGTAACTTGCTTATTATCAATGAAATATGCTTCATCTTGAAGATCGCTGCCTGTATTCTTTTTATAACCTATCGAATCTGTTATATAAGTACTATCTTGAAATCTAAGTTTTCCAAAACCATTGTCTCTTGCACCACTTGAATAGCCAAATGTTCCATCTGTTTTAATACTACCTAATTCCCTAATACCAAAAGTATATCCATAAATTTTGCCATTTAAATAATGTAATACCTCATATGCATCATCTTTTTTCAATTCAACAACAACTTCAATCGCTCCATCACCATCCATATCAACTACTGCAAATTGTGTTGGTTTGAATGTTCCTGAACCTCCGCCGCTATTTAGTAAATCAGTTACAAGATTATTTAATAATACATTTTTTTCAGTATCTACATTAAAATATCCATTCTTATTACCCATATTAAAAAATTCAGTCTTATTTTGCAATACTGCTTTATATATCTTCATTATTGAATTCTTATCATTTACATCTGATATTTTTTTTGAAGAAGTATTAGCTGATGTTGGTGTAATACTTTTAGAAGTACTCGTATCAGAATTGTTATTATTACTTGTGCCATTATTACTACTTGTACCATTATTACTACCTGTACTTTTATTACTACTTGTACTGTTATTACTGTTTGTTTTGCTGCTGCTCACTGGATTTACATTTTTTTTGCTGTTCGAACATGCAGTAATTGAAATACTTAATAAAGACACAAGGAGTACACTTATAAATTTTGATTTCACATAAACCAACTCCCTTAAGAAATGAAAATAATACCACTAATTATACACCCATTTTTAGAAATTAGTCAAACATTACACCTTTTACATTTATAGTTTTAATGTAAAACTATTGAAATGCATCTTAAGAATTAATTATCTTTTTGAATTCTTCACAATCCCTTATGTTATCAAAATCTTTATCTTTCAATACTTCTTTCCTGTATTTATTATCTTTCTCAATAGCTTTGTCTAAAGCTATAACAGCTTTGTTTATGTAATTCATATGTGAATAAATACCGCTTAATGTATAATAAATATATGCTGGTGTATTATCTGAAAAATTATTTATTACTTTTTCACATACACTTGCTGCTTCTTTAAGTCTTCCCATTTTCATAAGGCAGTCAGCCTTATTATTATATGCTTTCAAAAATGTTGGATCAACTTCTATTGCCTTTTCATTTAGTTCTAATGCTTCATCAAACTTTCCTAGTTGTAAAAATGAATAAGCTTTATTAAAATAAACAAGTGGATATTTTGGATTTATCGCTATTGCTTTATCATATTCCTTTATTGCTTCTTCGTACTTTCCAAGTCTTGAAAATGCAATACCACTGTCTATATATGCAGTAAAATAAGAACTAGATCTCTTAACAGCCTCATTATTCATTTTAATAGCTTCCTCATATCTTCCAAGACTGGAGAGACATTTACCAATATTAAAATATGTATCAGGCTCATCTTTTTTTATTGAAATAACAACTACAAATGACTTTATTGCTTCTTGATACATTCCTAGCTCAAATAAAGCAACACCTTTATTATTGTATGCTATTGACATCCTTGGTCTTAGTTTAATCGCCTTATCATATTCAGTTATTGCTTCATTATGTTTTTTTAATCCATATAATGCCATTCCCTTATTATAATGAACCTCTGCATGATTAGGATTAAATTCAATAGCTTTATCAAAATATGAAATGGCTTCATCATATTTTTTATGATTATATAATATAAGTGCTTTCTGATGATATGCTTTAATATATTTTGGATTAACTGAAATAACATAATCAAATGCATCTATGGCTTTTATAATTTCGCCCTTTTCTTTTAATGCAAGACCCTTATTATAATATGCATTGCAATAATTTTGATCAAGTGAAATAGCTCTGTCATATAATGCTATTGATTCATCATACTTTTTTTTTGATAGTTTCTTGTTACCTCTATTGTTATATATTTTTTTCATAAAATTTTTAATCATAAATGAAAACATTTTAATCACACATATAACCCTTTCTTTTATATTTTGTTATTTTAAAAATTAATTTTTTGCTAATCACTATTTTTACATAATATTTACATGTATATTATATACCCCTTTTCCTCAATTTTCTACGCAAATTTTCGTGGGTGCAATTATATGGCAATAACAATTTGTATGTAAAATAATAAACGAGTTAAAAAGGGGCTGTTGCAATAATTAAATTAGTGCAACAGCCCCTTATTATGCCACCAGCTCAGCTGGTGGTACATGACTAGTATTTTTTATTTCTATTTATATTTTACCCTTTAATCCCAATTCATATGCATACAATATTTTTGCAGTTGTAAGGTTATTAGTATCTGATATGTTTATTCCTATTTCCTTCGCAGCTTCTACACTGAATTTATCCTTAGGATTCTTAAATTTAATTTTTGAAGTTTTACTATTTATAGAAAACATATTCTTCACCTCCATATATATTAGTAACTAAATGTATATCTTTTACTCTAATAAGTTAAGTGACATATCAATTTATCATTTATGTGATTGATATGAAAATTCATTATTTTTTCTCTTTAATAGCTGTTAATACTTTTTCAGGAAGAGCAGGTAATTTAGTCATACGTACTCCAACAGCATTAAATATTGCATTGCTTATCGCTGCATGCGGAGCTGAAAGTGGCATTTCTCCTGCTCCTGCTGCTCCATAAGGTCCTAAAGGTCTTTTAGTCTCCTGGTGAATAAGTAATATATCATCTGGAACATCTTTAATTTGAGGTATTCCACAAGCTGTAAGAGTTACATGTTTCTTTAAGTCTTCAAAATCTTCACTTAATGCCAAACCTATACCTTGAACTAATCCTCCATAAAGCTGTCCTTCAAGTACTGTTTTATTTATTATAGTACCACAGTCAGATACCATAACCAATTTTTCAACTTTTGCTTTTCCAGTTGTAGTATCGACTTCAACTTCTGCCATAAGAACACCATACATGTATACTGGGAATGGATTTCCCTGTCCAGTGTGTACATCACACGCAGTACATGGTGCAGTCCATTGACCATCATATTTAACTGGGAGCTTTTCTGCTATCATTTCATCATAAGTTCTATAAGTTCCATCATCTTTTTTCAGTCCATTGAGCAGATTTTCACAAGCAACTTTTGTAGCATTACCAGTTAAAACATTTGAACGGCTTCCACCTGCAGGACCGCTGTCTGGAGTAAATTTCATGTCGTTCATAATAAGTTTGATTTGTTCAGGTGATATTCCAAGAGGTTTCAAGGTTTCATAGGCAATTGTCAATGTTCCCATATCTGCACCTTGGCCATGATCTTCCCAAGAATTTGCTACAGTAACTCCATTTGGTGTAATTTCAGCCCAAGCTCTTGATGTGTCTGGGCCATCCAAACCGCATCCATATACAAGCATCGAAACTCCAACACCGTGTTTCTTGTCGCCGCCGGCAGAATTCTTCTGCTTAACTCTTTCTTTTGCTTCTTCATAATATGGTCTTAATTTATCAAGTGCCTGAGGCAGACAAATTACATCAGGAGGACATCCGTTAGGAGTAGTGTCTCCTTCTCTGTAAACATTATTATATCTAAAATCAAAAGGATCTATTCCTGCTTTTACTGCTAATTCATCAACTAGTACTTCAGAAGCAAATAGACTTTGTGGTGAACCATAACCTCTGAATGCAGAACCCCATGCATGATTAGTAGCAACAGTACGTCCATTACCCCTAATATTTGGTATATTATAACATGCACCCATAAACTGAGTACCTCTCATGGTTAATAGATCTCCAAATTCAGAATATGGTCCGTGATCAACACTCCAATCAGTTTCCAGTGCTTTAATCTTTCCATCCTTATCTGCACCATATTTAAGATGCATAAAGAAAGGTGATCTCTTTCCTGTATATGTTATTTGCTGATACATGTTAAATTCAAGATATACAGGTTTTTTAGTTACAATTGCTGCTACTGCAAGCAAAGCTTCTATAGTAGGACTAAATTTATATCCAAAAGTACCACCTGTAGGATTTTGAACTATCTTTAACTTAGCCATAGGTATGCCTACACCATCTGCAATCATTGCTACATGTATATGCAATCCAACACTTTTTGAGTGTACCATTAAATCGCCATCATCATCAAAATATGCAAATCCTACATCTGGCTCAAGTGGTAAGTGCGGCTGTCTTCCAACATAGAAGTCATCTTCAACAACATTAGGAAGAGAATCCATTAAAGGTTGTGTATCTTCACCTTTCACAACACCACATTCAAAATAAATATTTGGTGTTCCAGGATGAATTTCTATAGCATCCTCTGCCATAGCAGCTGGAGCACTCATATAAGCAGGCAGTTCTTCTATATCAACCTTAACTTTTTCTACTGCTGCTTCAGCTTGTGCTGGACCCTCAGCTAAAACCATAGCTATAGCATCACCAAATTGAAAGATCTTTTTATCATTTAATATTGGTCTTTCTAATCCATCACCTTTATTATCAGGGAATGCCAAACCATTTATTCTGTTAGTACCTGGAACATCTTTATAAGTTATAACTTTTACTACTCCAGGCATTTTTTCTGCCTCTGATGTATCTATAGATAGAATATTAGCATGGGATACTTTTGCCTGAACTAATTTAATATGCAAAGTTCCTTGTGGAAGCTGTAATCCTAAATCTGCACCAAAATCCCAAGTTCCTGTTACTTTTGCAACAGCAGATGGACGTGGAACATTAGTTCCAAGTAAGCTTTGACCCTTTGGCAGCTTAGCCCATAGATCTTCCTTCTTTACTTCTCCCCTAATAAGTTTTGCTGCTTCCATTACTGCATCAACTATTGGTTTATATCCTGTGCACCTGCAGACATTCCTATTTTTTTGGAACCAGTCTCTAACTTCATCTCTAGTTGGATTATTATTTTGATCAAGCAATGCTTTAGCAGAAACAATAAATCCTGGTGTACAGAACCCGCATTGTGCAGCTCCATATGCCATCCATGCTAATTGAAGCGGATGAAGTGCATCATGAGTTCCTACTCCTTCAATAGTTATGATTTGTGATCCATCAGGGACTCTTTTTATTTTAGTTATACAGGATCTTACAACCTTGCCATCTATAATTACAGAACAAGCCCCACATTCTCCTTTTTCACAACCAACTTTAGTTCCAGTAAGAAGCATTTGCTTTCTTAAAACATCTGAAAGTAATGTCTCTTGATCTGTTATAACTGTTTTATTGATTCCATTAATAGTTAAGCACTTTTTAATCATTCAGTTATTTTCCCCTTTCATTAAATGAATTAATTATATTAATTTTTTAATATAACCCACCTTTACCAAAGCTGCAGTTTGGATACCTGCAAATTTCGCAGCCAGAACATAATCCGCCATGTCCTAGCTTTGCAATATCTTCCTTTGATACTTTTTCTCCAGCTGCAAGTCTTGGAACTACTAAATCAAAAATTGTTCTTTTACTATACATGACGCATCCTGGAAGTCCTAAAACTGGTATATCACCTATATATGATAGTAAAAACATAGCGCCTGGCAGGGTAGGTGCACCATAAGAAATAATGCTGGCTCCTGAATTTTTAATACCTGTAGGAGTTACATCATCAGGATCTACAGACATTCCTCCGGTAACAGTAATTATATCTGCACCTTCATCTATAAGTGTTTTTATAGATTCTGCAATCATATCAGAATCATCTTTTGAAAATATTTGCCTTATTACACTGCATCCTAACTCTTTAAATTTTTCATTAATTACTGGTCCGAATTTATCTTCAATTCTTTTATAGAAAACTTCATTCCCTGTGGTTACTATACCAGCCTTTAACTTTTTTAAAGGCATAACTTCTACAATAGGGAAATTATTTTCGCCTATCTTTTCTACAGCCCTTATTTTTTCCTCATTAATAACTAAAGGTATTATTCTAGTACCAGCAATTTTAGTATTTTCACTTATAAATTGATTTGTATGAAGAGTTGCAAACATAATCTCCTCAATAATGTTTATCTCTGCTAACGCCGTAAAATTTACCTTTAATAATCCAGGATGTGTTGAAGTTAGATTAACCTTACCTTCTGAAGGTTCAGATAATTCTATTCCCTGACCTGCTGCGGCTTTAGCCATTCTAATAGCCGCCTCGTTTTCATGAACTTCTCCTTCTTTAAATTCTATGATATAAATGTGCTCTTTTCCCATATTAAGAAGTCTTGGTATATCTTCTTTTTTTATAACATGCCCTTTCTTAAACGCAGCGCCTTTAGATTTTCCAGGAATGATTTCAGTCATATCGTGTGCTAATACCATTCCAACAGCATCTTCTACGGATACAATTTTCATTTTTCATCCTCTCCACATCGCTGATTTTTTACAATATACATTTCACAATAAATTACAGAATGTAATTATTGCATAAAAAAAAATCTTATATAATAAGATTTTTTTACACTAATATTATCTTCATTTTTTATTTTTTTATTCTTTCTTTACTGCACACTCACTTGCCTCTCCTGTTAGGATCTGAATTCCATGTGGTACAGCAGGTAATATGAATTGAAGATTTTCAACAGCACCCTTAGGACTTCCCGGCAAATTTATAATTAAAGTATTGCCCCTGATACCTGCAATTCCTCTTGAAAGCATTGATTTTGGCGTAATAGCAAGCGACTTCATTCTCATAGCTTCTCCAATACCAGGCACTTTTTTCTCGATAACAGCCTCAGTTGCTTCTGGCGTTACATCTCTATGTGAAAAACCTGTTCCACCATTAGTCAAAATTAAATTTACTTTCAATTCATCACATAAATATATTAACTCTTTCTGTATTATCTCATTTTCATCTGGTATCATCTTATAATAATTGATGATGTAGCAGGTACTATCAAGTTCCTTTATAATAGCAGGACCTGTCTCATCAACTCTTTCGCCTCTGGCACCTTTATCACTCATAGTTAAAACTGCAGTTTTAACCATATTATTCGCTTCTACTATTATTTCATCGTCAGGTTTTATCCAGCCCTCATGCAATACCTTTGTAAATATACCTTCTCTTGGCATTACACAGTCTCCTACTAATTTCCTGATTTCGCATCCCATATGACACTCTTTGCCAATTTGTGTTACCTCTAACTGAACTTCTCCAATTTTTAGTTTTGTACCTATTGGAAGTTCATATAAAACTAATCCTTCAGTTGTAATATTTTCTGCAAATTTTCCTTCACTTAAATCATGAGCACCTAATGCTCTCATTTTATCTATGCTTTCCTCAGCAAGTAAGCTTACCTGCCTGTGCCATTCTCCTGCATGTGCATCTCCCTCAAGACCATGATTAATTTTAAAAAATCCTTTATCTATAGGATGTTTTACTGTTCCTTTTTTCTCACTTATATTAACTGCTACTACCCTTGCCATCATATACCTTTCCTTTCAAATACTCCTGATTTTCCTCCGCTTTTTTTCAATAACATAATATCGCCTATAATCATCTCTCTATCAATAGCTTTGCACATATCATATATTGTTAGTGCTGCAATAGATACTGCCGAAAGTGACTCCATTTCTACTCCCGTATTACCAGTAGTTTTAGCTGTTGCAATTATTTTAATCATATTTTTTTCAAAGTCAAACTCAAAGCTTAAATTACATCCGCTTATCATTATTGGGTGACACATAGGTATAATGTGTGAAGTATTTTTTGCTCCCATTATACCTGCTACCTGAGCCACTGCTAATACATCTCCTTTTGAAATTGAGCCATCTTTTATTCTTTCAAGGGTTTCCTTTTTCATGTATAC
>JAUZPN010000092.1 GCA_030705885.1 Bacillota bacterium
AAAAATATTTACAAAAGCTATACATGCTATAGGGATAATAAACATGAAAATTAAATTTTTATAATCCTTAAAATACTTTTTGCAATTAATAAAAACCATCCTTAAAAATTTCATGATTTATTCCTCCCATCTTGTTTTAACTTTAATAATGCTTATAATAGATAAGACTACAGATATCAGTAACATAATAATCAAATAATTTGATACCTTACTTATAGAATTAAATAATATACAGTTTTTGTATGCTGATGAAATAACATTAGCTGGTGCAAATTTACAAATTGTAATAAAAACTTGGCTTGATATTCCCTTTATAGGTATAAATACTCCTCCAAATAAAATTTGAATATACATAAAAAACATTATTACAATATTTGTAACTGTTTTGTTTAGAAAAGCTATTAATAAACCTGATATAGAAGTTATAAGCAGACTTTGACCTATCAATATAAGAATCAAAATAAGAGGATTGCTTTCCCTAAAACCAAAACCTGCTGCTGCAAAAGCTGCAATATATATAACTCCTGCTGCAAAGCTTGAAATAAAAAATATTACTAAATCCAAATAAAAAAACGTTTCTCTTGTAATGGGTGTAGATATCAATCTTTTAAAGCTTCCATTTTCCTTATCTTTATAAAACGAGGCTGCGCAACTCATAATAATCATAAAAAACAAATAAGTAATAATAGAAGCAGCTTGATTTTCATAAGAAGTTAAGGTTCTTTCACCTTTAAGCATATCATTTTCCAGTACTTTTGTAGAATATAATTGATTTATGCTGTTAGTAACTTGATTAAACAATTTTTCTTTATCCTCTGCATTCAATCCAGTTATCCTATTAAAAATAATTCCTGATTCAGTTAAGCCTTTACCATACTCATTTATAATTGTCTTTATAATAATCTCATTTTGATGAGAATCATCATTTTTTTCTTCTACTCTTATACTGGTATCCTTAAGATTTGTAACATTCTCCTCATATCCTTTTGGTATTGTAATTATATATAATCCTTTATCAGATACATTAAACAGTTTTTTCAGCTCTTCACTTTGAAAAACTTCCTTAAAGCTTTCAGATGCTTTACTATTATCATTGTCCACAATATTAATATCTATCTTATCAATAGTAGTTTGAGGTTTAAATAAATCTTTTTGAAAATATCCCATAGCTGCAGCCAATATTAATGGAATTATGGCATAAATTAATATGAGCTGTTTCCATTCAATAATAAATGATTTAAACACTACCAAAATTGTTGCCTTTAATCTCATTTATATCACCCCTTAATCTCTTAATTTCTTTCCAGTAAGAGAAAGGAATACTTCCTCTAGAGATGCTTCTTCCATATTAAAGTTCTTTATTTTCTTTTTTTCATTAATAGCTAAAAGCATTAAATCATCTAAATTAAATATGCTCTCATCCGTAAGAACTGAAATTTCACTATTTTGAGTAAAGCATTCCTTTACTCCTTTAATATTTTTTATCTTTAAAACAAATTCATCATTGCCATTCTCTAAAGTAATCTTAATTTTTCCATGAATATTTGCCATTGATTTAATTTCCGATTTAGAGCCAGAAGCAATTTCCTTTCCTGAATCTAATATAAATATATGGCTACATAAGCTTTCAACCTCTTCCATGTAATGAGATGTGTAAATAACTGTAGTATTATTTTCCTTATTAATATTTCTTACATATTCAAAAATGCAGTTTCTTGACTGCGGATCTACTCCTACAGTAGGTTCGTCCATAATTAAAAGTTTAGGTTTATGCATAATAGCAACTGCTAAATTTAACCTTCTCTTCATTCCTCCAGAAAACTTCTTAACTTTCTCCTTTTTTCTATCACTAAGTCCTGTAATCTCCAGTGATTCATTAATTCTTTCTTTAAGAAGCTTTCCTCCAAGGCCGTAAAAGGCTCCAAAATATTCAAGATTATCATAAACACTCATAGTTTCCATAAGTGCAAGCTCCTGAGGTACTAACCCAAGCATCCCCTTTGCCTTTAATGGTTCCTTTAAAATTGAATATCCTCCTATAGAAGCTTCTCCACTATTAGCTTTGATAAGTCCTGTAATTATATTTATTAAAGTTGACTTTCCTGCTCCATTTGGTCCAATAAGTCCAAAAATATCCCCTTCCTTTATGTCAAAACTCACATTATCAAGCACTAATTTATCATCAAATCTTTTGGTAATGTTTTTTACACTTACATAACTCATAAAAATCCCCCCTTAATTTTAAAAATAACATACTATCCTTGGTCACTAAATGCTACTGAATTTGCAAAATGACTAATGCCGATTTAAAATAATATATTACGCTCAGTCTCAAAGTTCCACTAAATGTTACAAGGAAAGTATAGTTTAATTAATCATTTATTTTTTTTAACTTTACTATGCTATAACTAAAAACAGATATATTTATTAACATTATGATACCTGTTATTCTAATTATAATGTCAGGAAGAATCATAACAAACCGATTGATTCCCATACATACTAACGTAATTATCATAATAATCAGGCTTACTATAAACAGCATTTTAGGTTTCATCTTTCACTTGCCTCCATTTGATATCTACTGATAAAATTGTTACAATCTCTATATTTTAATTTTACTTTTGATAACTCTATTTTAAGAAATTTAATGTGGAATTCATAGTACTAGAAGTAATTATAATAAAGTTACTTAAGTCACTTTTTTTATTTATAAAAAGAAAAAACTTCAATAGATACTATTATATAAAGAGCCCTTCAATTACTGAAGGGCTCTATCTTCTATATTGAGCTTTCTTTATTTTTAGTTGCTCATGCTCTATGAACAACTCTTCTCAATTTATCAATGCATAACCAATGATTTATTTTTCCATTTGCCTTGTCTATATCGTATAACACTTGCAGTAGCTGTAATAAGCCATGTCAATCCAGTAGTAATCCATACACTCCAAACTCCAAAGGCAGGAATCATGGCTAACACAATGGAAAATCCAACTCTTCCAAATACCTCAACAAAACCATTAACCATAGCATAAACGGCATCCCCTGTACCATTAAGCAGTCCTCTTGTAATATAAATCATTCCAAGTGGAAAGTACATACAGCTTGTAATCCTAATTGCCTTGGCTCCAAGAGCTATAACTGCTTCATCTTTAACAAACATTTCCATAATAACCCGTCCGCCAAACTGAGCTGCCAGAAGAGCTGCAAGACTAAATACAGCTATTATAAGAATACTTTTTCTATATCCCATCTTTACCCGGTTTAATTTATTAGCCCCTATATTCTGGCCTGCAAATGTGGATATAGCTGCACCCAAAGAGTTGAATGGCTGTTGTATCAATTGCTCTATTCTGCTGGTTGCAGTAAATGCTGCAATCGCTGCTTCTCCAAAACTATTTACAACACTTTGCAGTGCTACTAAAGATAATGCAATCATTGAACTCTGTGCTGCTACAGGAATACCAATTTTTATGCATTTGGTAATAATAGCCCAGTCTACTCTAAGATGTTCTTCCTTTAATTTGAAGTATGGATTTTTGAGAACAGCAAAAACAATACAACCCAAAGCAGCAATTGCTTGAGAAATTACAGTAGCATAAGCAGTTCCTGCTACACCAAATCCAAATCTAAGAACAAAAATAAAGTCCAAAACCACATTAACTATGCAGGATGCAACTAAGAAAACCAAAGGTGTTTTAGAATCTCCTAATGCTCTGAGTATAGAAGCTATAGCATTATAAGCTGCCACAGCTATCATACCTCCAGATACAATTCTTAAAAATTTAACAGCATCATCCAAAATTTCTGGTGGTGTCTTTAAAAGCTGTAAAATCGGACGTGCAAGTGCAACACCTACTATACTCATAACTATTCCTGAAAAAGCAATAACATAAATTGAATTAGCAATAGCCTTTTTTACTTGGGCTTCTTTCTTAGCACCAAAGTATTGAGAAATAATAATACCTACTCCAACGGACAAACCTAAACATACTGAAAAAAACAGAAAACTTATGGATCCAGTAGCACCTACTGCAGCTAATGCACCAGCACCTACAAACTTTCCTACAACAATAGAATCAATTAAATTATAAAACTGTTGGAAAATATTACCAATAAGCATTGGTATCGAAAATTTCACTAAAAGTGAAACTTCATTTCCTTCTGTCATATCATGCACATAATTTGCTGACATATCTCATCACCTGCTTTCTAGCAATTTTCACATTAAATTCAATTGCTAATTTCTAACACAAATCCAAATTGCATTTTACCTAGAGTTTCTCTGTGAAGACAGCGTATGAAAAACTTTCTTAACTTTCAACTCTCCACTCTCAACTCTAAACTCTAAACTTTTAAATAAAGTCTTGCTTATTTATGTATTCATGTTTTATAATTTAATTATAATGATGTTTTTTATATTTTTCTTCAATTATTCTGACTATTTATTACACGATTTTGATATTTTCATATTTTCTTTGGATATTTGCAGGTTTAGTCTTATAATTTAAATATATTTTTTGTATAAATACTAGAAATATACTATTCTCGGTCACAAAGTTCCACTAAATTTCTAAAAGAAGCTTCTCCTCGCTATCCTTCACAAATTAATTGGAACTAAATGTGATGAGGAAAGTATAGATAGGAGGTTTTTATGGATAAAAGGTTATTAAAAGAAAATAAAATTCATGGCGATCCCTTATTCCCTTTACAAATTTATTTCAGGGATTCTGTATGCATAGAGAATATTCTAGACTGCCATTGGCACGATGAAATGGAGTTTTTAATGGTTATTGAAGGAAAAGCAATGTTTCAAGTTGAAACATCATATTATGAAGTGAATGCTGGAGAAGCTGTGTTTGTTAATTCAGGTGAAATTCATGCTGCATATCGAATTGAAGACTTCAGCTGCACTTATACTGCCTTTGTATTTAATACAAGTATACTCTGCAACAATGATTATGACTTACTACAAGAAAAATATTTTGATCCCTTGATAAAAAGACAGTGCTCTATTCCTGTTCATATAAAAGGAACAGATGCTTGGGAAAAGAAAGTTCTATCACTAATTTCAGAAATTACAGAAAAATGCACTGTAAAACCAGAAGCTTATGAAATCTTTATAAAATCTTATATTTTTAATATATTTGCAGAAATATTTTCTAATAATAAAATTTCTTTGTCATCCAATACAAATGGAAAAGATAACTACAAACTAGAGAGACTTAAAACTGTATTGAGTTATATTTACGATAATTATAATAAAAAAATCACTATAAATGAACTTGCATCCATAATTAACATGAGCGAAGGGCATTTCTGCAGATTTTTTAAACAAATGATGAGAAAAACTCCAATTGAATATTTAAACTACTATAGAATATGTGAAGCACGGAAAGAACTGCACAGCAGTGATAAGAAAATTTTTTTAATAGCTATGGATTCAGGTTTCGACAACTTTGGGTATTTCATTAATATGTTTAAGCGTTATGTTAATTGTACACCTTCGGAATATAGAAAAATGAATACAGAAGGTTAAAAGTTTACATGTAATTACTTAAAGGTACCTCATAAAGGAAATTCCGCAAGTGTTAACATACTTGCGGAATTCATCTTTTTATTTTTTAAAGGTTTCACACTCAGTACCACTGCTGCTGCTGGCTGACCTTCCAATAATCTGGACACCATTAGCATCACAAACATTATCAATATTATGCATGCAGCTTGTAGCTTCACATGTTATTTCCGGGCTCATACTATTAGAATTTTTATTAAATAGCTGTTTTACTTCTCCCTGAACATTCATATTCATCATGTTAGTAAATGCACCCTTTATTCCTTTTTCCACAAAGGTTTCACAATTAGTTTGACTACTTGTACTTGCATTCATACCATCAACATTTATTCTATCTGCAGAACAAAGGTTATTAGCATTGTGTACACAATTTAAGGCATCACAGCTTAAAGCATTTCTCATTATTATCACTCCTTTTGTATTTTAAACTTACAATAATAGTTTTATATAAAAGGAACAATTTTATTCAGCTATATCATTTTTAAATGCAAATATAGTAAGCTGAGTTCTGTCTCTTAATGAGAGTTTATTAAAAATACTGCTAATATTATTTTTAATGGTGCCTTCTGATAAAAAAAGTTTTTCTCCTATTTCCTTATTTGAAAGTCCATTGGCTATTTCTTTTATAATGTTAATTTCCTTTTGATTCAAGTCATATTTTTTCTTAATTTGTTCTATATTTTTATTTTTATCGTTGCTTCCGTTTATCATGTTAAGAGCTACTTCAGGATCAACTACTACCGTTCCTTTTAGGCAGGCTTTTATGCCTTCATAAATAAGTTCATAGTCGCTGTCCTTCAGAAGATAACCTGAAGCACCATACTTTAAAGCTTCATGAATATATTCAGCATCATTAAAGGTAGTTAAAACCAACACTTTCACATCATTAAATTCTTGTTTGATAAGTTTTGTTCCTAATACTCCATCACATTTTGGCATTCGTATGTCCATAAGTACAATGTCTGGTTTGTCTTCTCTGCAGCATATTAATGCTTCCTCTCCATTGGATGCTGTATTGATTACTTCAATTCCTTCAAAGGTTTCAAGTATCATTTTAAGTCCATTCCTTATTAACTTTTCATCATCTGCTAGTATTACTTTAATCTTATCCATTTTCATCCCTCAAATCTGAATATATACTTTTTTCATCCACAAAATTCCAATAAATTTTTTAAAAAAGTTTCATCTTATTATCATTTATAAATTAATTGGAACTAATTGTATCCAAAGAAAGTATATCTGATGAGGAATGAATCCTCAGTTTTTCATTCTTATCAAGTTCTATTTTAACTGAAAAGCCTTCCTCTAACTTAGTACTATACTCAAAATATCCGCCAATTTCCGTAACTCTTTCTCTCATGCTTTTGATTCCAATGCCTTCAACTATATTTGCTGCACCAATCCCATTGTCTTTTAATGTAACTACTAATTTATATTCATTAAATGCCATAAATATTAAAATTGAATCTGCTTTACCATGTCTTACACTATTAGATAAAAACTCCTGCACTATTCTATATAAGATAAATGATTGATCAGAATTTAAAGGCCATTTATCTTTTGTAAAGGACAATCTAACATCTACACCTGTGAGCTTTTTGAAGTTATTTATAAGCTCCTCAATTGCTATAATTCCTTCATAGTTATTATAATCCTTAGGTTTAATCTCTCTTACTGCCTTTCGTACATCGTTTAAACTGTTTTGAGTAAACTTTCTCAAATCTCTTGATATATCTCTAATGGTTTCAGGGTCTTTTTCTGCAATTCGTTCAATTGCTCCTAACTGAATTGCTATTGTTGAAAGGGCATGTCCAACACTATCATGTATTTCTCTTGATATTCTATTTCTTTCTCTTAGCAGTGTCATTTCCTCTATAGAGCTGGCATACATTTCAAGCTCTTTATTAGCTTCTTTTAGTTTATCCTCTGATATTCTTAGTTTATCATAAAGTTTTTGAGCTTGAAGCCTTCTAATATTTACATTTCCGACCAAATACAAAATAGCAATAATAACTATTATTAACCCTACATTGATAAATATAAATTCAAAACTTTGATTTATAGAAAAATATATGCCCTCTAAAAGTATTGCTATATTCATAATATTCCTTACAGTATTATCAAATAAGGTGTTACTGTCTATTGCTGCTAAAATAAGATAGGCTATAAGATATCCTCCCATTAAATGATAAATTATTGCAATAAATATAATTTCCAGTGAAAAAGAAATTATCTTTTGATATTCTTTTTCTAATGAAAAAAACCTTAACTGATTATTTATTATAAACATTAAAAATAAAATTATTTTCCCATAAGTAACATTATCTTTAGTAAATGCTATTTGTAAAACTATTAACATAAAAATATAATATTTAATGATAGTAATCAGCTTTTTTTCAGCCATTTTATCCACCTGCTATACTATTTTTTAATACATTTAAAATTTTTCTCTTATAGCATCATTCAAAATTTCAAGACTTTCAATAACTTGATTTACTTTTTCCTTTGGTATAAGTTCATATACCTTTTCAAAATATTTTTTCATATTTTGCTCTATCTCTTTAAAAATCCTGCATCCGCTGTCTGTTAGTTTGATAACCACATATCTTCTATCTTTTACATCCGTTTCTCGTATAACTATATCTGCATTAACCAAATTGTTAATTGTCCTGCTCATTGTACTGTTATCCAAATTTAATACCTCTGAAAGTTCATTTAAAGATATCCTTTCAGCTCTGCCAATTTCAACAACAGCATGGCATTGTGCTAATGTCAGTTTACCTGATGAGCCTTCATTTTTGCCAAGCACTCCAAGTTTTCTTTCAAGAATCCTCATAAGTTCTCTAAGTTTTTTAGAATTATCTTCATTTAACATTCCGTTACCTGCCTAATAATTAATTTATTTGTAAACATAATATACTTTGTTCAACCACATTTAGTTCCACTTAATTTATAAATGACAGCATAGAAAAGCTTCTTTTAGAAATTTAGTGGAACTCTGTTTACCAAACATAGCATATACAATGATTTTACTTCAAAATTAACTCTAAATCAATAAGTCAGAAAGAGATTCAGATAATATACCAATCATCTTTTTTATATCTTCATAAGAACATATTAATGGAGGCATAAGTCTTATAATTGATGGACGAGGTGAATTAATTATTAATTCTTTTTCTAAACAATCATTTACTAGCTCTCTGCCTTTTTCCTGTGGTAAATCAAAACCTATTAAAAGGCCTCTGCCTCTAATGTTTTTTAGTCCATATTTATCTTTAATTTTTTCTAATTCTTTAATAATATATTCTCCTGCTGCTTTAGCATTTTTATCTAAGCTTTTATTTATTACTTCATTTACCACAGCATAACCTGCTGCCATTGCAAGCGGCTGACCACAATATGTGCCGCCTTGATCTCCTATATCAAATATATTAAACTTTTCCTTTGTTAGCATTGCTGATAATGGAAAGCCCCCACCTATACCTTTTGCCAAAGTCATAATATCAGGTTCAATTCCATACTGCTCATATGCAAAAAGAGTTCCTGTTCTTCCTATTCCTGTTTGAACCTCATCAAATATAAGCAGTATATTATTTTCATCACACAACTCTCTAAGTGCTTTTACATAGCTTTCCTCTGCAGGTATAACTCCACCCTCGCCTTGAATTGGCTCAATCATAATGGCAGCAGTATTATTACTTATTGAAGCTTTAACTGAATCAATATCATTAAATGGTACATGCTTAAAGCCAGGCATCTTTGGCTGGAATAAAGTTTCCCAAGCTTCCTTGCCTGTGGCAGCCATAGCTGCAAGAGTACGTCCATGAAAACTATTTATTGTAGTTATAATTTCATAAGCACCATTTTTAAATTTCTGTCCATATTTCCTTGCCAGCTTTATAGCCCCCTCATTTGCTTCCGAACCAGTA
The DNA here is from genome assembly GCA_030705885.1 of Bacillota bacterium. Lineage (GTDB taxonomy): Bacteria > Bacillota > Clostridia > Clostridiales > Clostridiaceae > JAUZPN01. The sequence goes on from JAUZPN010000092.1 coordinate 9,505, forward strand.
CTGGTAAAAAATACTCTGTCAAAACAAGAATGTTCCACTAATAAATCTGCAAGTTTTATCATAGGCTCATTATAGAAACTTGGACTAGCATTTATTAATTTATTACTCTGCTGCTGAAGAGCTTCAGTAATAACCTCTGGACAATGTCCAAGACATGTTACTGCCCAGCCTCCAATAAAATCAAGATAGCACTTACCTTCAACATCCCAAAGATACATGCCCTTACCTTTTTCCATTATGATATTAGGACGAACTGTTGTAAACAAAAGCTTTTCCTCAGCTTTTTCAATTAAATTCTTTGTTTTATTTTCAGTTTGTTCAATAGTTTTATTCATAATACAATCAACTCCTAAAATATTTTATTACCTTAGATTAATTGTATCATAAAATAGTTGTATATTGCAATAGTTGTAATATGCTTTTTTATTATTTTATAAGTTTTTCAAAAACATCCTCAACAAGATCTTTTCCCCTCATAATTTTCATCCACTTTTGAGGAATCGATTGAACACCATATTTAATTCCAGCAATTCCTCCTGCAACAGCAGCAGTTGTATCTGTATCATTCCCAAGTGATATAGCTGCTTTAATTACCTTCTCATAAGTATCATTTTCTTTTAATACCATTATTGCACTTCTTAGACAATCAACCACATAACCATCACCATGTCCTACAGCATTTTCATCAGGTCTGATACTCCATTCCAGCTCTTCTTCAAACTTTGGATACTTTGAATAAATATTTCTCAGCGACTTAACAGCCTCTGCATATCCCTCTGAAATATCAAGGCCATTAAGTATTTTTCTTGATAATAAACAATATATTGCACAGCATACTTGATTGCATGTATGACCATGAGTTACCAAAGACTGCTTATGAGCATCCTCAACTAACTCTTCATCTGAACCTTTATGCCATAATGCTAATGGAAGCACTCTCATTAATGATCCATTACCTTTTCCATTTATGCGTATCATACCTGATTTTTCAGGTGACATACCATTTCTAAAAGCTCTTAGAGATTCTGCTGTTTGAATTCCAACATCAAACACATTTTCATCTACAGCAAAATACCCTTCTTCATACCATTTTAATAATCTTTCGGCAAAATCCTGAAGTTCCAGTTTGCCACAGTAAATTAATGAATCTAGTAAACAAAGTGCTTGTGCTCCATCATCTGACCATGTACCAGCTTTTACTGAATTATGTGAACGTTCAAAATTCTTCGGAGGAATTATGTCAATATAATCTAATAAAGCAATTTCGTCATCTGAATGAAATTCATATGGAACACCTGCTGCATCTCCAACAAGCAGTCCCCACATTCCGCCTAAAAGTTTATCTTTTCTACTAATCACTAATACCACCTCCACCTTTAAAAATATTCTCTTCAATTGCTTTTACTGCTTTACTGAATCTTTCTTCCCATGACCCATTAATCAATATATATTGAATTCCTCTGATATCCAATTCACTCATAAATTTTTGACGCATTTCTTTTCTTCTATCTCCTAAATCACGCTGACCATCTTCAATATATGGTGTATCAATATCTAAAAACAAGAATAAATCATAATTCAGCTCATACTTTTTAATCTCATCTGTAATGAAGCCGCAGTATACCATTGAATAAACTTGAGTTGTAATGTTGTCACTATCACAAAATAATATTTTATTTGCAAAGTGTGTCATACTTAAAACAGCATCATATTGAAGCTTAGCAAACTGCTCAAGGTGATTTATATTAAGATTTTCTGTCTGCAAATCACTCCACTCAAACATATTTCTTGCCAATTCAGGTACAAAGGCTGTTTTATAATGCTTTGCTAAATCTATAGTTAATGTGCTTTTGCCGCAGGAATCAGATCCATATATACAGACTTTCTTTACATAATACGGCTTAACAACTTCAGGAATATAGTTCCAATACTTAAAAGGGTTCTGCCTTACCAAAGTTGCAGATATTGGTATAGTTTTTCGCTCAACATCAAAAATTTTATACTGTATATTCATGTATTCCCCTAAATACTCTCCATATTTTTCTGAAGCAAATACAATGTTCACCTCAGGATATAGACTTTGCAAATATTCTCCCCATACTTTAGAAACATATCTATTAGATTCAGTATCATCAGGTAAATCTTCTCTAGTAATATGTTCAACTTGAACTTTTTTATTATTATAAAAATGCTTTTTTACCCACTCAAATCTTAAATCTCCATTTATAGGTTCACTTTTAATAGAGCACACTGCAACAATAAGCTTATCACAATTTTGAAGGCCGAATTCAATTAGTCCTATATGACCTTTAGTCAGCGGCATAAACTTGCCTATAATTAATCCTACACGCATGACTTAACGCCTTCTTTCTTTGGTAAAGACTTATACCATTGATATAACCCCATTACACACAATGCAGATAATGCAAGATATGTTCCCATAGTTATATACATTCCTTGTGATATTAATAAGCCTATAGATACAAAATCAGTTACTAGATATACAAGCCAGCTTTCATAGAGTTTCCAGCATAACATCAGTTCTGCAACAATGCTTGATACTGTAATTAAACTATCAATAAAAGGCGCTGGATCTTTTGTATTTTGAAATACATAATAAAGTACTGCAACACCAACTATTTCTATTATTAAGCACAAAATTATATTTTTAAAAGTAATCTTGTTTATCTTAACTACTTTTTCTTTAGTTGCTTTGTCCCTCTGAAGCCATTTATACCATCCAAAGAACCCTTCCACTACATATAAAGCCTGCAGTCCTACCTGTGCATATAAATTGCTTTTCAAAAATACAAAAATTAAAATTACTGAATTTACAATACCAATCAGCCAATTCCAATCATTTTCCTTTACTATTAAATAAACACATATAACACCTGTTATTAATCCAAACCAATCCAATAATTTCATTTTA
>JAUZPN010000093.1 GCA_030705885.1 Bacillota bacterium
TAAGGGATGGATAAAGCATTAAATGATTATTTTTATATGGATTTTGAGAATAAATAATGAGGTAATATAAAGGTTTTTATAATAAAAAAGGATTCATTACATCAAATGAAATGGTGTTGTTATATAAAGTTTAGTGAGGTGCAAAGTTATGAAAATAGTATATAGAAAACTAATTCAAAACGATTTGGATATATTTATAGAAATGAGAATTAACCAGCTGCAGGAGGAGGGTGCACAGCCAACCTTAGATTTGAAACCATATTTATATGAGTATTATACAAAGCATTTAGATGATGGGACTTTTGTTTCATGGCTTGCAATAGATAATAAAAAAATAGCAGCAACAAGCGGGATTTCATTTGTTGAAAAACCACCATATTATAGTAATCCATATGGTAAAATCGGTCTTTTATCAAGTATGTATACTTTGAAAGAATATAGGAGAAAAGGAATTGCCAAAGAATTATTAGGCAGAGTAGTGAGTGAAGCAAAAGATTATGGCTGTGGTACAGTACAAATTACAGCTTCTGATATGGGAGTCCTTTTATATACAGAGTATGGTTTTAAGAAAAACGGGAATTTCATGCAATATATATTTTAATGAATAATTCCAATTTTAAGGCTAAGAATTATTAATAGTAAATGTAAATAAAGACTATTTGCATTTTATAAAATAAGGAAGTGTTAAATAATGATATTAAAAACTGACAGACTGATTTTACGTCCGTGGAAAGAAGAAGATGCAGAGCAATTATATAAATATGCAAAAGATCCTAATGTAGGACCTATCGCAGGTTGGACTGTTCATACAAGTGTTGAGGACAGTCGTCAGATTATTAAAGATGTACTTTCTGCAGATGAAACTTATGCAGTTGTATTAAAAGGTGGAGATTTACCAATTGGCAGTGTAGGACTTATGATTGGTCAAAAAAGCAACATGGAATTAGAAAATAATGAAGGTGAAATTGGTTATTGGATTGGTGTTCCTTATTGGGGAAAAGGTCTAATTCCAGAAGCTGTTCGTAAGATTATGCAACATGGTTTTGAAGAACTTAAACTTAAAGTTATTTGGTGTGGATATTTTGATGGCAATGAAAAATCTAAGCGAGTTCAAGAAAAATGTGGATTTAGATATCATCATACAGAAAAAGATATAAAATGGCATTTGATGAATGATATTAGAACAGAACATATTACATGCATTACTAAAGAACAATGGGAAGGAAGGTGAAAGAAAATGAGAGTGACAATTGATAGATTTGAGAACAATTTTGCAGTATGTGAAAAGGATGATAGAGCTATGATAAATATCGAAAGAAACAAAATACCACTAGAGGCTAAAGAAGGTGACATTTTAGATATAGAAGGAAATTTTGTCTCAATTAACAAAATTGAAACAGAAAAAAGAAAAAAACAAATAGATGAGATGACAAAAGATTTATGGGAATAATATTTTATACTATTTACATATGAAAGATTATTATATAAAATGATAAATGAAAGGTTTTATATAATAATCTTTTTTTATAATACATAATTATTTAGTCAAACTCTGTGACCAAGGATAGTGAAATATAGAAATCTTAACAATTATTAATTGTTAAGAACTTAATAGAAATACGGGAGGAAACAATTGATATGAGTAATATTTTTTACCAAAGTACAAGAGAAAGTAGCAAAAAAGTTTTATCATCGGAAGCTATTGTAAGAGGAATTTGTGAAGATGGCGGGCTTTTCGTGCCTGATATACTGCCAAAGCTTGATAAGAAATTAGATGAATTAAAGTCCATGAATTATAGAGAATTAGCATTTTATGTAATGAGCAAGTTTTTCACAGATTTTAAAGAAGAAGAATTAAAAGACTGCATTAATAAAGCATATGATGACAAATTTGATACTAGTGTAATTGCACCTTTAGTAAAAAAAGGCGATGCAAGCTTTTTAGAGCTTTTTCATGGACCAACAATAGCATTTAAGGATATGGCTCTTTCTATACTGCCGCATTTATTAAAAACTGCTGCAAGAAACCTTAATATTAATAAAGAAATTGTTATACTTACTGCTACTTCAGGAGACACAGGAAAAGCTGCTCTTGAAGGATTTACAAATGTAGATGGAGTTAAGATTATTGTATTTTTCCCTCAAGATGGTGTAAGTGAAATACAAAAAATGCAGATGGTCACTCAAAAAGGAGAGAATACTTTTGTAGTTGGTGTAAAAGGTAATTTTGATGACTGCCAGACAGGTGTTAAGAACATATTTAGTGACAAAGAATATAATAAAAAGCTTGATGATAATAATATTGTATTTTCATCAGCTAATTCAATAAATATTGGAAGACTAGTACCTCAGATAGTATATTATTTCTATTCATATATACAAATGTGTAACTCTAATGAAATTAATGTTGGAGATAGTATTAATTTTGTTGTTCCTACAGGAAATTTTGGTAATATACTTGCTGCTTATTATGCAAAAAAAATGGGACTTCCAATTAATAAGCTTATATGTGCATCTAACGAAAATAATGTTTTATATGATTTTATTAATACAGGAGTATATGATAAGAGAAGAGAGCTTAAACTTACTATTTCTCCATCAATGGACATATTAGTATCCAGCAATCTTGAGAGACTTCTAGTTTCACTTAATGATGGAAACAGGGAACAAATTAAAAATATGATGGATTCATTAACAAGCAAAGGTATTTATGAAATTACTGATGAAATGAAAAAAGGTCTAATCAGTTTTTATGGCGGATATTCTACTGAACAAGAAACTCATGATACTATTAAAAATGTTTTTGAACAAGAAAATTATCTATTAGATACCCATACAGCGGTAGCGTATTCAGTATATGAGAAGTATAAAGATGCGACTAATGATGTTACAAAAACTGTAGTTGTTTCAACAGCTAGTCCGTTTAAATTCACTAGAAGTGTTATGACATCCATTGATGCTAAGTATGATGAATTTACAGACTTTGAACTTGTTGAAAAAATGGCTGAACTCAGCAAAGTAAGAATACCAGCAGCAATAAAGGATATTAATAAAAGAGAAATAAAACACGGCAGAATATGTGAAGTGGATGAAATGAAATCTGTAGTTGCAGATATAATTAACGTAAGTATATAATATTTGTAAAAAATTACCTTAAAGTCGAAATATAGTATTTATAAAAATTACCATTGACAAAATACGACGATATTGATATCATAATCTTGTAAAATGAATAAAATAAATTATACGACTGGCGGAAGTGGTTTAACCACAGGGAGTATGATTTTTGTGAAGCCGACCGCCTGGGCAAAGTTTGTCCGGGGGTCGGTTTGTTTTTTTCCCATCGGGCATAATAAATCTTTCTTCATTTATTTACTATCATAGGTCACAAAGTTACAATAAATTTCTGAGAGAAGCTTAATCTTACTATCATTCATAAATTAATTGGAACTAAATGTGCCCCCAGATGGTATAGTTCGTTACATTTTCAACTAGTTTGTTACAGATTTAAAAGTACTGAACAGAAAAATTTAATGAGATAATAGGAGGAGTTTAGTATGTTAAGACAAGAATGGAAGGAATTTAAAGAAGGTATTTGGACTGAAGAAATAAATGTAAGAGATTTCATACAAAAAAATTATGATGTCTTTGAAGGTGATGAAAGTTTCTTACATGGAACAACAGATAAGACTAATAAGTTATGGACAGAATGTGAAAAGCTGATTAAAGAAGAGCTTGAAAAGGGAATACTTGATGTTGACACTAAAACAGTTTCAGGAATTGACAGCTTTAAGCCTGGTTATATTGATAAAGAGAATGAGATAATTTTTGGACTGCAGACAGATGCACCACTTAAGAGAATGGTAAATCCTTTTGGCGGCATAAAGATGGTGGAGAATGCACTTAAAGAATACAATTATAATGTAGATACTGAAATGGATAACTTATTTAATACCATAAGAAAGACACATAATCAGGGAGTTTTTGATGCGTATCCTGAAGAAACCAGAAAAGCTAGAACTGTAGGATTATTGACTGGTCTTCCAGATGCTTATGGCAGAGGCAGAATTATAGGAGACTATAGAAGGATACCTTTATATGGTATAGACTTTTTAATTGAAGATAAGAAAAAAGATTTACACAACTTAAAAGGTACAATGCTGGATGAGCTTATTAGAAAAAGAGAAGAAGTATCAGAACAGATAAGAGCTCTTAAAAAGATTAAAAACATGGCTGAATCTTATGGAATAGATATTTCAAATCCTGCAGCTAATGCAAAAGATGCAGTACAGTTCTTATACTTAGGCTATTTAGCTGGTGTTAAGGAAAATAACGGAGCAGCTATGTCTCTTGGAAGAACTAGTACTTTTATAGATATATATATTCAAAGAGATCTTGAATCAGGATTAATTACAGAAGAACAAGCTCAAGAGATAATAGATCAATTTGTAATTAAATTAAGGTTAGTAAGACACTTACGAACTCCAGATTATAATGATTTATTTGCTGGAGATCCTAATTGGATAACAGAATCCATAGGTGGTATGGGTATAAATGGCGAAACTTTAGTAACTAAAACTTCATTTAGATATTTAAATACACTTTCTAATTTAGGTTCAGCACCTGAACCAAATATGACAGTACTGTGGTCAGATAATCTTCCACAAAGCTTTAAAAAATATTGTGCTAAAATGTCTATCTTAACAGACTCTATTCAATATGAAAATGATGAAGTTATGAGACCTATTTATGGAGATGATTATGCAATAGCCTGCTGCGTATCTGCTATGAAGGTTGGAAAACAGATGCAGTTCTTTGGTGCAAGATGCAACCTTGCAAAATCACTTTTATATGCAATTAATGGCGGTGTTGATGAGAAAAAAGGAATTCTTGTAGTTCCAGACATTGATAAAATAGAAGATGAAGTATTAGATTATGAAAAGGTAAAAGAAAACTACCACAAAGTACTTGAATATGTTGCTGGATTATATGTAAACACAATGAATATAATTCATTTTATGCATGATAAATATGCTTATGAAGCAGGGCAGATGGCACTTCATGATACAGAAGTAGGAAGAATAATGGCATTTGGAGCAGCAGGTCTTTCAGTTGCAGCAGATTCCTTAAGTGCTATTAAGTATGCAAAGGTAAGACCAATAAGGGAAAATGGTATTGCTGTAGACTTTGAAATTGAAGGAGATTTCCCGAAGTATGGTAATGACGATGACAGAGTTGATGATATTGCTGTAGAATTAGTAACTAGATTCAGCAATGAACTAAAGAAACATCCTACTTATAGAAATGCTGAACATACTTTGTCTATACTTACTATAACTTCAAATGTTATGTATGGTAAGAAAACAGGTTCAACACCAGATGGAAGAAAAGCAGGAGTAGCTTTTGCACCAGGTGCTAATCCAATGCATGGAAGAGATATTAATGGTGCACTTGCTTCATTAAATTCTGTAGCTAAAATACCTTATAGAGCAGTTTGCCAGGATGGAGTTTCAAATACATTTTCAATGGTGCCGCAGGCCTTAGGAAAAGATGATTTAACAAGAGTAAATAACCTTGTAAGTATACTTGATGGTTACTTCATTCAAAGTGCCCATCATCTAAATGTAAATGTATTAAATAGGGAAACACTTGTAGATGCTATGGAAAATCCAGAAAAGTATCCTAACTTAACCATAAGAGTTTCTGGATATGCAGTTCACTTTAACAGATTAACAAAACAACAACAGCTAGAGGTAATAAGCAGAACTTTCCATGAAAAAATGTAATAGATGAAAATTTAAAGCAGCTTATGCATAACAACTTAAAAGTTTGTTGTGCATAAGCTGCTTTTTTATTTAAAAATTTTCTACATTGGAGGAAATTTAATTTTAGAAATTTAGTGGAACTTTGTGATCCAAATTGATAACTGTAAATATAGACAAAAAATTAAAAATGTAGTATCATAAAACCAATAGAAATAGTATGCAATATAATTTTCTTGTATATGATTTGTTCGACTTAATTTAAGAGAAAGCTTCTTTTAAAAATTTAGTGAAATTTTGAAACAGAGGTTAGTATAAAAATAATTTTACAGGAGGTTGTCAATGAAATATGATTTTGATAAAGTGATTCCTAGAAAAAATACTAATTCAATAAAATGGGATTACTCTGAAAAATTTTTTGGAGTAGATGATATTCTACCAATGTGGATAGCAGATATGGATTTTGAAACTGTTCCTGAAATAAAGGATGCTATAATTGAGAGGGCGCAGCATAACATTTATGGTTATTCTAATTACTCTGATGAATATTACCAGACTGTAATTGATTGGAATAAAAAAAGACATGATTGGACTATAGATAAAGATTGGATATGTCATAGTACTGGTGTAGTAAATGCAATGTTTAATTCGGTCAGAGCATTAACTAAAAAAGATGATGGTATAATAATTCAGACTCCTGTGTATCAGCCATTTTATCGTGTAATTAGTGCATATGGATGTAAAGCTGTATTTAACCCATTAAAAGTTGTAAATAACAGATATGTTCCTGACATTAAGGATCTTGAAAATAAACTTCAAAATAACAATGTTAAGCTCTTGCTGCTTTGCAACCCCCATAATCCTGTGGGGAGAGTATTTACAAAAGAAGAGCTGTTAAACATTGGAGAGTTATGTTTGAAGTACAAGGTTACAGTTATATCTGATGAAATACATTCAGACATCGTTTTTAAAGAATATAAACATATACCTTTTGCTTCATTATCAAAAGATTTTGAGCAGAATTCTATTATTTGTACTTCTCCAAGTAAGACATTTAATTTAGCTGGTATAGCTGATTCAAATATAATAATACCAAATAGAGAATTAAGAAATAGGTATAATAGAACATGTAAAAGTGTAGCATTAAAATCATATAATATTTTTGGAGCAATTGCAGCTCAAGCAGCTTATGCATATGGTGAGGAGTGGCTTAGTGAACTTTTAGATTATATTGAAGAGAATAAAAATTATGTTTCTAATTTTTTAAAAAATAAGCTTCCAATGTTGAAACTTACTGAAACAGAAGGAACATATTTTTTATGGATTGATTGCAGAGAGATGGGATTTAATAAAGAGATGTTAGAAAGATTTATGATCTATACTGCAAAACTTTGGTTCAATCAAGGATATGTTTTTGGAGTAGAAGGAGAAGGCTTTATTAGAATAAATATAGCTTGCTCACGAACTATAGTTAAAGAAGCAATGAATAGGTTAGAAAAAGCAGTAAATTCAATGGTATAATTACAGATAAAAATATCATTTAAAACTTATTAAATATATAGGAATAGTGTTGACATTATTATAATAAATGATATAATTTGATAAGTAAAATAAATGTTATACTTTCGTATAAACATTTAGTTTTAATTTATTTTTAATGATAGTATGTAGCGTTCGCTTCAGAAATTTAGTAGAGCTTTATGATTGAATTTATTATATTAAAAGGAAGGAATTCGTATGGTTACAATAAAAACTCCCCAAAACTATATTTATGGTAATGGAGTATTGGAAAAATCAGGTCAACAAATATCTAAAATTGGTAAAAATGCATTAATTATTGGCGGGAAAACAGCTTTAAATGCTGCTAGTAATGTGTTTATAAATAGTCTTAAGGAATATGATATAGAATATGATATAAAAGAGTTAACAGGCTATCCAACAAGAGAGACAATTTCAAAATTTTCCTCAATAGTTTTGGAATCAAATAAAGATGTAATTATTGGTGTTGGAGGTGGAAAAGCTTTAGATACAGCTAAAGCTGTTGGTGAAAAAACGAAAAGACCTGTTGTTACAATTCCTACAATTGCAGCAACATGTGCTTCTTGGGCATCAATTTCTATATTATATAATGAAGAAGGAAGATTTTCGGAATTTGGTATAAATCAAAATTCACCTTTACTTATTCTGGCAGATTCAAGTATAATTGCGAATGCACCTGTGAGGTATTTAAATGCTGGTATTGGAGATACAATAGTAAAATGGTATGAATTTGTGCCTAATCTTAATATAAATGGAGATGACATAAATTTAAAACTTAGTGTTAAGAATGCTGAATTAGCTCTTGATATTTTGAAATCTTCTGGAGTTAAGGCACAAAACGAAGTAATAAATCATAGTCAAGGAAAAGCATTTGATGATGTTATAGATTCTGTGATTTTTCTTGCAGGTTTAGTTGGCAGTATACAAGGGGAAAATCCTCATGGAGGTTTTGCACATCCTTTTTATAATAGTGTGACATTAATTCCAGAAACACGTAACAGGCTACATGGAGAAAAAGTTATATTTGGATTAATTGTTCAGCTGGTACTTGAGAAAAAAAGTGAAGAAGAAATAAAAGATGTATTAACTTTTGTAAAAAAATTTAATTTACCTTTTACACTTAGCCAGATTGGCATTATAGATAATATTAAAGAAAAAGTTGAGATTATTGCTGATGATATAGTAAAAAATAACTCCTTCTATAAAACATTTGGTCGTGAGTTTACAAAAGAAGAAATTGAAAAAGCAATTTTTAAAGCAGATGAAATTGGAAGAGAACAACAATAGATTTATTTGAGCCGTACTGATACGACAGAATGGAGGGGACAAATGTCAGAGCTAAAATATAGAGAAGCACTTGATAGTATTCTCAATTATAAACCTGCAAAATCATTACAAGAGATACAAGATGAATTAGGAATAGATAAGATATTAAAATTGTCAGCAAATGAAAATGCAATGGGATGTTCTCCATTAGTGTACAAAGCACTCCAAAAGCTGCCTGAAGAAATAAATTTGTATCCAGATTTTTATTGTACAAAGCTAAGAGAAAAATTAATAAAAACATTAAATGTAAAAGAAGAGCAGCTCATTTTTGGTAATGGATCTTTTGAATTGATATCTTTATTAGCTCAAGCTTTTATTAATTCAGGAGAGGAATCAATCATTCCAGAACCGTCATTTGGATGGTACAAAACAGTTACATTAGCTATGAATGGAGTTATTAAAAGTATACCTTTAAGGAATCATAAAATAGATTTGAAAGATGTATTAAATCAAGTTAATGATAAGACAAAAATAATATGGTTATGTAATCCTAATAACCCTACAGGAACTATTTTTGAGAAACAGGAATTTGAAAAATTTATTGAAAATATACCAACTAGAATAATTTTAGTTTTAGACGAAGCATATATTGATTTTGTTTCAAGTGATGAATATTTTGATACTACAAAATTAGTAGATAAATATAAAAATATAATTTCTTTAAGAACATTTTCAAAAGTTTATGGACTTGCATCACTTAGAATTGGTTATGGTATTGCTGATAAGGAAATTATAGATATTATTAATAAAATAAGACTGCCTATAAATGTAAATGCAGCAGCACAAGCAGCCGCATTAGCAAGTTTAAATGATGAGAACTTTAAAAAATCGTGTATTGAAAATAATAAAGAAGGTAAAGAATATTATTATAAATCTTTTAGTGAAATGGGACTTGAGTATATACCTACAGAGACAAACTTTATTATGGTTAATGTGCTTAAAGATAGTATGAAAGTTACGGATGAGCTGCTTAGAAAAGGAATTTCACTGCGTGCAGGTACAGAATTTGGTATGAATACTTGGCTCAGAATAACAATAGGCAAGATAGAAGAAAATATACTTGTAATAGAAAAGTTAAAGCAGGTTTTAAACTATAAAAAATAAAATGTCTTTGGTTTTAGAATTTTTGTAATAATAAAAATAATTTAATAAATTTAATAAATTAAATAAATTTAATAAATTAAATATAGACAAATATTAAATAGAGTAGTATAATAAAACCAATATAACATATAAAATTACTTGGTAATAAAAATAATTACTGACCAGAATACTGGAGGTTAAGATTTTTTCTAGCGATAGTAGAAGATATCTTAACCTTTTTATTAATAAATAATTATGAAAGAGGGTTTATTAAAAATGAGTGAAGTTTTAACAGAATCAATAAAGTACATAGAACAGTCAAAGGTAGGTTTATTAATTACAGTTGGAGAAAAAACTGTACCATATGTAAGACCTATTGGTGCTTTTGCAAATGAGGGTTCAGATATATATTTTGTAACAGCAAAAGCAACTGATAAAGTAAAGCAAATTAATTTAAATCCTACAGTTACTTTGTATTTCCAGAATGAAGGACAACCATTTGATACATTTAAAAGTGTTGCTGTGAGTGGTGATGCTTCTGAAGTTTCATTAGGAGCTGAATTTGATAAAGCAGTAGAAGCTATAAGTGTTCGTTATCCTATTATTAAACAAAAAATATCATCAGGAGAATTTAAATCATCAGCAATATACAAAGTAAAAGCTAAATTAGTTAAATTAGCAGATTACACAAAAAACCCAAGAGAAGTAATCGAAAATATAGAACAATAAAGCAGCCTCTCATTTATGTAACGCACTAATAATCTTAAGTTATGTTAAGTAAAATATCCGCGTTTTAGGAATTTTTCGAAAGCAAATGTAATAGATTTTATGTGTTATGTATTTAAAAAGAACCCTTCTTCACTGCTTAGAATGAAGGGTTCTTTTTTAATGCATAATAAAGTAGTCTATTTAATTAAAAAAAGATTTATGATATACTATAATTATAGAAATTGTAGGTAAATTATATTATAATTATTGAGGTAGGTAGGTGTTTAAGAAATGAGCGATTATCATTATAGTTTAGAAACAAAAGTAGTTCATGGAAGTAAAGGTTTTGATGCTCAAACTGGAGCAGTAAGCTTTCCGATATATCAAAGTGCAACCTTCAGGCATCCTGGTTTAAATGAAACTACAGGTTATGATTATTCAAGATTACAAAATCCAACTAGGGAAGAAGTAGAAAATACTGTTGCAGATCTTGAAGGAGGCAAAAGGGGATTTGCTTTTTCATGTGGCATGGCTGCAGTAACTACAGTATTAAATTTATTTAAGCCAGGAGATCATATTATATTCTCAGATGATTTATATGGTGGAACTTATAGAGCAATTGAGGAAGTGTATTCTCAGTATGGTATAGAAGCCAGTTATGTTGATACAAGCGATTTAAATATAATTGAAAATAGTATAAAGCCAAACACTAAGGGAATTTTTATAGAAACACCTTCAAATCCTATGATGAAAGTCACAGATATCGAAGGAGTGTCTAAAATAGCAAAAAGTAAAGGGATTATTACTATAATTGACAATACATTTTTAACACCTTACTTTCAGAAGCCGCTTAGCTTAGGTGCAGATATTGTTGTTCACAGCGGAACAAAGTATCTTGGAGGTCACAATGATACTTTAGCAGGATTTATTGTAGTTAATGATGATATTATAATTGAAAGGATAATTTTAATTCAAAAATGTGTTGGATCAGTGCTTTCACCTTTTGACAGCTGGCTTTTATTAAGAGGGATTAAAACATTAGCTATAAGACTTGAAAAGCAGCAGGAAAATGCTAAAAAAATAGCTGATTGGCTTAAGAATCATCCTAAAGTTGAAAAGGTTTATTATGTAGGACTTCCTGAACATGAAGGCTATGAAATAATGAAAAAACAAGCTTCAGGATTTGGAGCAATGATTTCGTTTAATGTAACTGATGCAAATTTAGTTGAAAAAATATTGAAAAGTTTAAAATTGATTATTTTTGCTGAAAGCTTAGGTGGTGTTGAAAGTCTTATAACTTATCCAATGGTTCAGACACATTCAGCAATTCCTAAAGAAATAAGAGATACACTTGGGATTAATGAAAGGTTATTAAGATTGTCTGTTGGAATAGAAAATGCAGATGATATTATAAAAGATTTGCAGCAAGCTTTAGATAATTAAATACACTAAAATCATAAGTATTATA
>JAUZPN010000094.1 GCA_030705885.1 Bacillota bacterium
ATAGTTTCCCTATATCCTCATCAAAAGCCTGTTAATTTTTTCGCTAACATTTATTCTTTCATCATAAACCCACTGTTTATCAAATTCTAATGAAAATGCCTTAGAAAAAGAATAATAAAGATTAATCTTTTGATAGTAAATTTCATATGAATTTAACTCTTTTGAAAGGCACTGCGGTTTTGAAATTGCCTCGTTTTTTGCTATAAAGTATTCGTCTAAAAATCTCAGGAATGTATCTAGCATTTCTTCAGAGGATACATCAAAAGGAATTTTTAAAAGTCTCCATTGTATCCTTTCATCTAATTTATATGATTTTATTTTATCCAGGACTATTAAGTATTCTGTTATATCCATTTTCCTGTAGAGTGTGTCCTGTTCTTCCTTCGAAGCCCATAAAGCTAGTTTTTCGCGAAGTGAAAGACTTTTTACTTTCAAAATTTCTTCACTAGGTCCAAGCACTGCTGTTTCTATATCAAAATCTTCTGATTCTAAATTTTCAGTTATAAAATAATTGTTGTCTCCATAAGATGAAACATAGCCTTCTTCATAAATTCCCTTTCTTCCTGCTCTTCCTGCTATCTGTTTTATTTCCTGGGAATTTAAAAATCTTATCTCATTTCCATCAAATTTCTTTATATCCATAAATACTATTCTTTTTATTGGAAGATTAACGCCCATACCAATAGCATCTGTTGAAATTAGTATAGAGTTTTCTTTATTTATGAACTGTTCATATTGTTTTCTTCTTACTTCTGGAGGCAGATCTCCATAAATTAAACTTGCTTTTGTACCTTTTTGTGAATAGTATGATGTAAGCTCTAACACTCTCTTTTTTGAAAATACTACAAGTGCATCTCCAGGCTGAATGTCATTATAATGAAAATATTTATTTTCAACAATTAGTGGAATATCTCTTTTATATTCTATAATTTCATATTCATCATTACAATCTTCTAGTATTTTTATTAAAAGCTCTTTTGCATTAACTGCACCACAGATATGTATTTCTTTAGATTTTAATCCAAGTAACGCTCTTGTCCATGCTGCTCCCCTTTGATCATCGTTAATCATTTGAATTTCATCTATTACTGCAACTTCATAATCATTATCAACATTTAATTTTTCTATAGTACAAGATATATGAGATGCATCCTCAATAATTATTTCTTCTTCTCCTGTTATAAGATTGCACTTTACCCCATCTTTATTCATCCTTTCATAATTCTCTAATGCTAATATTCTAAGAGGTGATAAATAAATTCCTTTTCTTGCTGCTTTCAGCTTCTGCATTGCATTATATGTTTTTCCTGTGTTTGTATCTCCTAAGTGAAGATAAAACTTTCTTTTTATTTTTCTTGCATCATTATACTCATTTTTAGAATTTTTAGGAAAAACTATATCAAATTCTTTTGATACCATCTCAGGAATTAAGTCTGTAATAAGAATATTAATAATTCCAGATTGTAAAAATGCACCATAATAATTATTTATAATTTTATTAAAATCAAATTTTGTTCCGTTCTTGTTATTATAATCATCAATAATCCTTATTGAAACATCCTTCAATATATCTATGTAACTATTTAAAACCATATCATATTCTTGCTTATTTTCTTCCCTATATTTATCATATTTCTTTATTTCTTTAATTTTCTTTCTTAAAGAAGCTTCATGTTCCCAAAGTGAACTTACTTTAGTATGTCTAGTTATTTCTGCTATTTGAGGAATTTGATTTTTTAGTTTTCTAATATTTCTTTCCATAAAAGCCTTTTTCATAATATTTCCACCTCATATTATACTTTCCTCATCACATTTAGTTTCAATTTATTATATAATAATAGCCTTGGTAAAACAACCAAGGCTATTACAAATCTTTATTTTATTACTATTTTATTTTGCTCTCATAATCAGCTATCATTTTTTTAACCATATTACCACCAACAGTTCCATTCTGTCTTGAGCTTAAATTGCCTTTGTCTTGAGAATCATAATCTCCGATTCCTACTTCCCTTGCAGTTTCAACTTTTAACTGATTTAAACCCTGCTTTGCTTCTGGTATTAAAGTTTTATTATAGCTTGACATTTCTAATTCCTCCATTCATATTTAATTTATTTTATACTATAATCGGTCATAAAGTTTCAATAAATTTCTGAAGGAAGCTTCATACTGCTATCATTCACAAATTAATAGGAACTAAATGTGTCCGAGTAAAGTATATGCTATAAGTTTGCACTTTTATAAAAGTATTATTCTATAAAAATACTGGTATTAGAGGAATTACTAACAGCTGTTTCTATTTTTTTATAAATATATATACTATGTTCGGTCACAAAGTTCCACTAAATTTTTAAAAGAAGCTTCTCTCCGCTATCATTTATAAATTAAGTGGAACTAAATGTGACGAACAAAGTATACTATTGAACAGGAAAGCTGCTTATTTTATGAATAAGATAATATCTTAGCAAAGTATAATCAGAATTATCAATATTTCCATCACCATTTAAATCTGCAGCTGTAATACCATCACTGCTAGGGAATTCAGTAATCACTTTATTAATATATCTTTTAAGTAAAAGATAATCTTGTACATTTATTTTATTATCTCCATTTAAATCACCATATTTTATTGCTGATTTATCACTAGCAAACTTAATATCATCAAGATATATTGTTCCAGTTCCTGTTGCTCCCAAGCCTTGTCCAACATACATGTTATACTCAGCTATTGAAGTTAAATCAAGAACTCCATCTCCTCCACCAGTATACCAGCTTGGTATCTTGAAGCTTGAGAATGGTACAAATACTGTAGATGCAGTAGTTCCACTAAGCTTTATTGATGATTCCCAATACTCTCCGCTGTTTTCTTTTACCTGAACAGTAAGATCTCTGTTTGAACCATCTGGCTGAATCCAAAATGATAATCCATTATAGCCTGTACCACAAAAACCATCAATTTTTTTAATAACTCCACAATAACCTGTAGATACATCATAGTCAACTCTTAATCCATAGCTGCCTGTATTTTTATAAGTACTGCTTAAAGATAATGAAATTGGTCCGCCAGCAATAACTCTTGTATATGCTGCCTGAACACTCGCATCTATTCCACTATAGCTTTCAAAACTATCAATAATCTCTTGACCTGTTGTATCAGTTATTGTAATTGCAATACTTGGTGATACTCCCTTATCAAAATTAAATGTAAGATTAGATTTTCCTATAGGTAAAGTTGCTAAATAACCTTTCTTAATTATATATGTTTCACCTGATACAATATAATCTATTCCATTTACCAAAGTTTTTGTTCCATTTGTAATTGATTTGAATGTATTTCCATTTGAAGAAATACTTACTGTAACATCTTTTCTTCTTACAGTATTCTTATCAAAGCTTGCAGTATCTGTACTTATTACTGGATTTAATATACTTGAATCAAATACATAAACATTTAAAGCTGGACTTACTCCACTGCTAGCATTAAAAGTTAATGTACTATTTCCAAATGGTAATTTTGAAAGAAAACTTTTTTTCAATGTTACCTTAGTTCCTGATATTGTATAATCAGTTCCATTTATAAGTGCAGTTGTACCGCTTTTTATTGAACTTAGTGTACTGCCTGTAAGGAAGTTTAATGTTACATTTACATCAGCTTGATTTGAGGAGTATCTGTCAAAAATAACTGATGAATTGTCTAATGTATTTTTTGCTGCATTTTTTGCTTCCATTCTTTGTGAAAAAGGAATATACAAATCATTTATCTGTGAATCACCATGAAGCATAGTAAAGTTATCATCTCTGTTTGAATTATAGTTCCAGAACATAAATCCACCAGCATCTAATTCTTCAATTGGCTTCATAACTGCAGGCCAATACAAATCTTTATTTTCATGGCTGTTAAATTCCTCAATTATAAAAGGTTTCTTTAACACATTATGTGCATTATTAATCCAAGATTTTTCTGCTTGATAAACTTGATCTGGAGTCAAATTGCTCCATTTTTCATCTGGATATGGATGAGCTGATACAAAATCAACATATGGTGATGTATGTGTAACATCCATTGCACTGCCTGAACCTGAAGATACCATATGGTTTGAATCAAAACCCTTTATATATTTTGCCATTTCATTTACCCAATTTAAGAATGCAGAACCATCATCGCCTGCAGGCGCATTAGTATAACAAGGTTCATTCATTAATTCCCATGAAAAAATAGTAGGATCATCCTTATATTTTATTCCAGTATAATGATTAACTCTGTTTACAAAATGCTCTGCATAAGCTTTATAATCAGCTTTACAGTTCGCATCTTTATAAAAAGCTGTCTTTAATGTATTTGATTCAGCAGTTGATTCATCTTTATTAATAGGAAGTCCTTCCCACTGAAGAATTGAATCTATACCGCCATAATCTTTCCAATAATTTTCTAAGGTAATAATAACCTTCATACCATGTTTTTTTGCTGATTCCATTATATAGTCAAATTCCATAAATTCAGCTTCATTAAACACGCCTTTTTTAGGTTCAAAAACATGCCAAGTACTTACTCCATCTGCATGATTAAAACCCCATGTTCTCAGAACTTTAACTCCATCTGCCTGCATCTGATCTAAAAGGCTGTCTATCTGTGATTTGTTCATATAGTCATTTTCAATATAATCAGCAGTGCTGTCATTCCATCCATCACCTTTTGTAAACAGTTGATATGCATTAGCTCCAGCAAAGTAAAATGTATTATCACCATTATAAAATTGTGTTCCTACAGCTCTAATAAAAGTTGAATTATAAACATTAATTGTAACAGGAAGTGTTATACCGCCGCCAAAGCTTAAACTTAAAGTTGTTTTTCCACCTGGCTGCAAAGAAAGGTATGAGCTTTTAATTGTAACAGTATTGCCTGAAACAACATAGTCTGTTCCCTTAACAAGTACTGCAGTTCCGTTTGTAATCGAATTCAATAAAGTTGTGACTGGTGTAAATGTAATCTTAATATCTTTCTGCTTACCAGCTTTTTTATCAAAGTTTGATGAAACAGGAGTGATTTGAACAGCACTTAAAGATGCTGCATTTGTTTTTAAACTTTGATTTTGAGGGAAAAATTGCAAAATGCTAAAGACCATAATAAGAGCAATAAAACTTGACAAAACCTTTTTCATTACTTTAACCTCCAAATTTAATTAATATACTTCCTTGGTTACAAAGTCCCAATAAATTTTTGAAAGGAGCTTCTTATTGATCCTATTCATTAATAATTGGGACTAAATGTACCCAAGAAAATTATAGAGTAAAAAGGCAAATCTTTATTTAACTTTCATAAAAATTCAAAAATACGAATGTTTTATTCATTAAATTTCGATTTACCTATTATACTTTGTTTGTAATAATTTGTCCTACTAAATTTATAAACAATAGAGAGGGAAAGCTTGTTTATAAATTTAGTAGAATTTTGTTATTAAACATAGTATGAATCTACCTATAAAATTATATTAACATTGTTACTTCATTTTTTCAAGTTTTGTTAACTCATTTTTTTATTTTTTATTACTTAATTTTTTACTAAAATGCAATCGTTTTTTACTTAACCAATTCATTAATAAATTCCTGCCATTCATTAATAACACCTAGATTGTTAAATTTATCATAAAAATAGGATTTTATGCAATTGCGTAAAATTAAAGAATCCTCTAAAGTATCTTTTCGCCTATAATATTCTCTTAAAAGCTCACATTCATCTTTTGTAAGATAATGTTCAAAATTCTCTTTTATTTTTGAAAGATTATCAAGTGATGATGGTTTTGTTTTTGTATTTTCTGAAATAACTATTGTAGATGCGGCAAAATCTCCAATTCTCTTATTCTGCTTTGTAAAAAAGATTAGAACTATTCCTATACCAATAGAATCAATTATCACTTTAAATAAATTTCTAATAGCTGAATGTTTAATGCTTATTGGTTCACCATTATTTCTAATTGCTCTAATCTTAAGAAGCTTCTTTCCAAAAGTTCTTCCATTCATTTTTATTTCACAAAAAATATAATATCCATATGTTATTAATGTAGTCAAAATTATAGCTGCTCCAATAACCCATCCATAATATTTAGTCCATAAATCTTTAAAAATGATACATAAAATGGTTATTGGAATTGCAAGAAGAATCATAATAGCAGTTTGCAGAAGAGTATCAACTACAAAAGCAGCTGTTCGAGAGCCTATATCTGCCAAATTATATTCCACTTCTATATTTTCTGGTGTAGTTATTATAATTTTTTTCATAAAATCACTCCTAACATGTATACACATTGTTATAAAAATCTGTTAAAATAAAAATGAGGTGATAATATTGCAAGAAGAACAATTTATTAAAGCAAATTCTGATATTTGGAGAGAACTTGAATCTCTCAGTAATCAAATAAACAAAACAGGTATAAAATCTTTATCTACCAATCAGGTAAAAAGGTTTTTACATGTATTTAAGGTAAGCAGCCATAATCTTGCTTATGCTAGAACACATTATTCTAATAATAGCATAACAGAATATTTAAATTCACTTGTAGGAAGATGCCACAGCAATATTTATGCTGTAAAAAAATCCTCTCCTAAAGAATTTATTAAATACATAACTTATGGTTTTCCGAATCTTTTAAAAGAGTATAAATGGTTTATCTCAGCTTCCTTTGGCTTCTTTGCATTAGGCTTTTTTATAAGTCTTTTTATGGTAATAGCTAATTCTGATAATGCTAATTATTTTCTTCAATCAAGCTTAGTTCAAGGTGTAAAAAACGGGAGTAACAACGGTGCTAGTGACTGGAATTCCCCATTAATGTCCAGCTACATAATGACAAATAATATTGTTGTTTCATTAAAAGCCTTTGTCTATGGTATCACTTTAGGACTTGGCACTATTTATGTTCTATTTTTTAATGGCACAACACTTGGTGCTCTGACAGCTCTTGAATATATGTACGGCAGTCCAGTAAAATATTGGTCTCTAATTCTCCCTCATGGAATAATAGAGCTTACTGCAATTTTTATTTCAGGTGCTGCAGGATTGATTATTGCAAAAAGTATGCTTATTCCAAATGAATATTCTCGAAAATCGTCATTGATAGATGGAGCAAAAAAGGCTGTTTCTCTAGTGCTTGGAATTGTACTGATGCTTGTTATTGCAGGCACTATAGAAGGCTTTTTCACTCCAATGAAAATAAGCGAAACTTCTAAACTTTATTTTGCTCTAATTACAGCAGCAGCATTAGCTCTTTATTTTTCTATCCCATATTTTAAAGGTTTAAAAAAGAAATCTTAAAAGTAAGTTTTATTCTTTAACTGGATATATTTATTTACTGCTTCAACTACTAAATTTTCAGGCGTGCACTCAATGCAGTACATGCCTTTTCCATTTAACAGTTTAATAATATTTTTTCTTTCCTGAAGAAGTTCTAGTGCAACCCCTTTATTATATAATGTTTCTTCATCTTTAATTCCTTCTTCACATAACTGTTCTAAACTTTCATTTTTTATAAGAACAATAATTACTAAATTGTTCCTTGAAATAATAGGCAAAACGCTTCTTATATTTTCTGCTTCTTCTAAAGTTTCAAAATCAGTAAAGAAAAATATTATACTTCTGTGCTTTTCCTTAGTTTTAAAGTAAAAAAACGCATCATCATAATTTGAAGTCATATTAGTACAATCAATATGATAAAGTGCTTCCATAATTTTATTTCTATGATTGATACCCTTACCTGGAGCTATCATGTTATTAACTTCAGTATTGAAAAGCAGTAAAGCTGATTCATCACCATTCTGGTTAACCATATCAGATATAACAAGAGCGGTATTAACTGCCATATCAAGCTTTCTATAGCCTCTAACTGTATAGCTCATTGGCCTTCCAGTATCAATAAAAATGTGAACATGCTGATTTTTTTCAGGTTCATATTGATTTATTATTATTTTTTCTCCTCTTGCTGTTGCTTTCCAGTTAATTTTTCTATATTCATCACCTTGGACATAATCTCTTAAGCTTTCAAAAGATGTTCCAAGTCCAAGCATTTTAAGTCTCTTTTCACCTTGCACAAAACGTCTGTTATTGCACTGACTTATTTTATATCTGCTTAAATTTTTCATATTAGGGTAAACTTTAAAATCTTTTGAAGCATTAACTTTAAAATGTCTGAAACACAGCTTTAATCTTCCTTTATATTTAACATGAAGCTTTTTAAATTCAAAGGCTCCCCTCTTAGTTGGAATTACATAATAGCTTAATATCTTCTTCTCATGAGGCTCTATAAAACCAGACATAAGTTTATTATAAACCTTAAAATGAAAATCAGGCACTTCATCTTTCATTTCCAGATAAATTCTGTTGTCACCTGTATTATAAACTTCAAATGAAATCATTTCTTTTTCATATATAGAAAGTTTTTCACTGCTTATACGCTGTATTGAAATATTATCATCTTCAATTGAAGTATAATAATCAATTATAAGCAGAGATACACAAACCAGATTATATATAATAAAAACAGCCAAAGAAATATTTAAAACTGCTGCAATACCAAAAATAGCAATTCCTAAGGATAACAGGAATATGAATTTTTTTGTAATACTCACTTTACATTCTCCTTATCTTGGCACTTTGACTTGTGAAAGTATATCCTTCAAGACTTCATCTGTCTTTATTCCTTCCAGTTCTACTTCAGGCTTAAGTGTTATTCTATGTCTTAATGTAGGTATTGTCATATTTTTAACATCCTCTGGAATAACATAATCTCTTCCATTATATGATGCACAAGCTTTAGAACAGCTTAATAGTGAAATAGTACCCCTAGGTGAGCTTCCAATTTCTATGACTGGATTTTTTCTTGTAGCTGCTACAATATTAACAATATAATCCATTATTGCATCATCAACTCTTACTTTTAAAACTTCACTTCTGCATTTTAAAATATCATCTGCACCACAGACTACCTGCAGCCCACAATTATCTAAGTCAATAGAAGAAAAACCTTCATGATGACGCTTTAAAACTTTTTTCTCAGCTTCAATAGAAGGATAATCAATTATTACCTTCATCAAAAATCTATCGACAAGAGCTTCTGGAAGCGGATAAGTTCCATCATACTCAAGAGGATTCTGAGTAGCAAATACCATATATGGTGATGGCAGCTTAATCATTTCTCCATCTAATGAAACAGTACCTTCTGCCATAGCTTCAAGCAGACCTGCCTGAGTTTTAGGAGGAGTTCTGTTAATTTCATCAGCTAGAAGAAAATTAGTAAAAACTGAACCTTTTTTAAGCTCAAACTCTCTTGTCTGCATGTTAAATACCTTAGTTCCTGTTATATCTGCAGGCATTAAATCTGGCGTAAACTGTATTCTCTTAAAATCTAATGACAATGTTTTTGCAAGAACCCTTACCATCAATGTTTTTGCAAGTCCTGGTACCCCTTCAAGAAGCACATGACCTCCTGAAATTAAGCTTATTAAAGAATATTTTATAAGCTCATCCTGTTCAACTATAACTTTTCTAAGTTCAATATGTAACTTTTCTAAAATACTCTGAACAAATTTATTATCTGTACTGCTTATTGAATTGTTGTTTTCAAAGTTTTCCAATATATATCTCTCCTATTCTTTGCAATCATAATTAATTCATCAAGAATTTTAATCATCTCAAAATACTCTTTTGAATTTACCTTTTTATTATTATCATGAATGAATTTGTACACCTTTTTTGCTTTATTAAGATTTGGTAATTTTTCATTTTCCCAAAAATCAATCCAATTATTATCTGAAGATCTTATTATCTTTAAAAAGCTGTTATAATAATTCTCAATCATTAAATTCCAGCACTTAGCCTGTCTAAAAAGAGCTGCTGCAGAATATAAATACTCATTTTCGATTCTTTCTTCTTCTTCAGCATAAACCTCTATTTTTCCAAATCTTTTACCCTTAAAGCTGAAATATGCTATTAATACTATAATTACTTGGTAAATTATTATCTTAATTGAGTAAGGAATATAGTCCCAAAGTGAACTGTTTTGTGCATATAAATTATTCTCATTAAAATATATTTTTTTTGCTGAATATTTACTAATTTTTGTAACAAGCTGAAAAGCATTTTTAGTATCTTTTGTAAGAGTTATGTTAGCTATATCTTTTGATTTCGCTGTAATAACAAAACCCTTATTATACTCATAAATAGTAATATTATTTGCAGTATCATTTTCTTTAATTGTTCCATATGGAATGTCATCTGAATAGTCAGGCATAAGAATAACCAACTTTCCGCCTTTTCCAATCCAACTTTTAATTTTTTCATCATTAATATCCAGTCTTCCGTCTTGAATAACAATTTGAACAGCACTTGTGTCTTCTGAATAAATTGGTTTTAATGATTTTTCTACTGGATACCCTAATTTTTTCATAGCTTCATAGAATATACTTCCGCCATAATTTGATTTATTCTCTATAGAATAACTTGGAAGCTGACCATTCATTCTGCTTGAAATATTTACAGCAATAATTAAAAATATTATAGAGACAATAATTAAAAGAATTATTTCTATATTTAATTTTGATTTCACCTGAGTATTCTTCGGATAGGCTGATGATTTATAAAGCATGTTATTTTCCTTATTTGTTTTTGATTTCACCGCTTATCACTCCATTCCAGATATCATCAATATTTCTTTTCCATTTTTCGTACATTTCGGGACTGCATGATTTATTTCCATACCAGCATGAATTAAATGTATTAATAAGAAAATGGAATGTTGATAATAATATAAATTTATGTTCTCTCAGAAATCTATAATTCTCTTCATTGGTTTTAGCTTCATCAAGATACAGCAGACTATTTTCATGCATTAAAAGGAGTATTGCAATAAAATCATATCTTACAGCTTTTCTTAATTCTCCTTCTCTTTCAAATGATTCAGCTTTACCTCTCAAACTACTTGGTGTAGTTTTATCATCTATCTTCTCTCCTAATATCTCTTTTACTTTTCTGTTTTTCTTTTTTCTTTTAATAATTTTAATGCTGATTATTATAATCAAAACGGCTACGACTATAATACCTGCTATAATAAAAACTGTTGATAAACTGCTGGCAGTAGCTGGTGCTACTCCAAATCCAGAAAATAACTTAATGAGTAATTTAATTAATTGCTCAAATATATACTGCTTTGCTTTGTCAATCATTTCAGTAATAGGATTTTTTAAATGTTTATAACCTGGCTGGCTTAATATTTCATTTATAATATTATCAAATTGTTGTTTTGTTGGAGTTGTTGGAGTTACTGAATTCAATATTACCACTAGCCTGCTTCCTTTCATTAATAATTACTTTTGCATTACTTTGTATTTTATTTAGTTCAATAATCATATCATAGCCTTCTCTTTTAAACCTCTGGTTAAAATACATCAAATTTGTCATTATAATGCCTATAGGGTTTATTACACGATAACTTATTATGGTTATAGGCCAACTTAGCTGTGAATATATCATATAAAAGTACACAAGAAGATTCTGATTAGCATTTAACAGTTTTAATATTAATAATAATATAGAAACAAGTACAGCAATAACACTACTTAATGAATATCTTATTGCTGAAATAGATAATACTATTAAAATATTGCATCCATATAATTTCCAAAAATCTCGTTTTATTAATTGCCAGCTTCGTTTTAGTGAACCTATCACACTTTCATTTTCCATAATAATAGAATTAACTGAAAATATAAACAATGTATTATATAGATATATAACAGCAACAAATAAAAGTATAAATATCATACAAACAAATAAACCTATCATAACACTTATTGCACCTTGTGCAGCTGTACTTTTAAAATTTGGATCTGCACTTTTAGC
>JAUZPN010000095.1 GCA_030705885.1 Bacillota bacterium
TGTTGTTTTGTTGGAGTTGTTGGAGTTACTGAATTCAATATTACCACTAGCCTGCTTCCTTTCATTAATAATTACTTTTGCATTACTTTGTATTTTATTTAGTTCAATAGTCATATCATAACCTTCTCTTTTGAACCTCTGGTTAAAATACATCAAATTTGTCATTATAATGCCTATAGGATTTATTATAAGATAACTTATTATGGTTATAGGCCAACTTAGCTGTGAGTATATCATGTTAAAGTATGTAAGCAAATTCTGATTAGCATTTAACAGTTTTAATATTAATAATAATATAGAAACAAGTACAGCAATAACACTGCTTAATGAATATCTTATTGCTGAAATAGACAATACTATTAAAATATTGCAGCCATATAATTTCCAAAAATCTCGTTTTATTAATTGCCAGCTTCGTTTTAGTGAACCTATCACGCTTTCATTTTCCATAATAATAGAATTAACTGAAAATATAAACAATGTGTTATATAAATATATAACAGCAATAAATAGAAGTATAACTATAGTGCAGCAAAATAACACTAACATAACACTTAATGCACTTTGTGCAGCTGTACTTTTAAAATTTGGATCTGCACTTTTAGCCATATAGTAGAAAAAATATACTGGTATTAAAAAGACAGCTAATGCAGGCAAAAACAATATTCCTTCAATAAATGATAATCCAAGAACCTTATGTATATTTTTAAAAGTACTTCCTAACGCTTCTGAAAATCCAATTTTCCCCTGAACAAATTCCTGACTTGATATTCTTATTACTCCAACATTTAAACCTCTTGAAATAGTAATACCAATTACTATAAAAACAAAAACAATTATGCCAACTATAATCATACTGATTATAGGTAAAGAACCAAATTTAAAAGAAGATAGAGCTCCAGCTGTAGCAAATCCAAAAATAAGTCCTACTATTACTCCAATAAAAATTAGAACAAACATAACTATTGTAGTAATAATGCCATATATTAAATTAAATAAAATAATAGATCCAAAATATTTTTTTAGTACATCTATAGCTCTATCCATTATCTCTGAAAAATTCATTATGCCCATTTTATCCCCCCTATATTGTAGATTAAACCTTGCATATGCATTTAGTTCCACTTAATTTATTTAATATAAGAAAAAAATCTTCTCTTGGAAATTTAGTGGAACTTTGTTACAAAACTTAGTATAACATAAAAATATTACTTTTGACTATAATTAATTAAATTCTACTATATTTTAGAAAAACAAAAGGGGTTATCAGTTTTATTTTTCTTCGTTACTTATATGACTTTTGTAAACCTTTCTATTTTCAAGTGACCATATTTTACTTGAAAATGATCCTGTATTTGTTTCAGAAACAGCTTTAGACATATCATACATTCTAGCATCTATAATATCTAGATAATGAAGGAGTTCTGCTTCAGGAATCATTGGTTTTACAGGGCTTCCATACTCAGGCTCATAGTGATGTGATAAAATCATATGCTGAAGAAGCATTGTTGTTTCCTTATCTGCTCCAACTGCATCTGCTGCCATTTCAACCATTTTTACTCCCATAACAATATGTCCAAGAAGCTGACCTTCTATTGTATAGTCACTTACTATTCCAAGGTCACTAGCATCCATTTCCTGAATTTTTGCCATATCATGAAGTATTATTCCTCCATACAGCAAATCCTTATTTATAAATGAATAAATTTCACTTAATTTTTGACCAGCTTTAAGCATAGTTGTAGTATGATAAAGCAATCCTGCTCGAATAGAATGATGATTCTTTTTTGCTGCAGGATAATGCATCAATTTTTCGCTGTTGTCTTCTAAAATAGCTGATATTATATTTTTTATATCCTCATTTTTTATATAAGACAAAAATTCTAATATCTGATCAAACATCTCATCTGATTTGTAAGGAGCTGATGGAACAAAATCTTCTATATCAACTTTATCTTCATCAACTTTTAATCGTATCCTCTCCATTTTAAGCTGCAGACTTCCCTGCCAAAGTGTTACAAGTCCTCTTACCTTTATAAGAGTATTTTCACAATATTTTTTCTCGTCTCCTTCAACATAGTCCCACAATTTTGCATCAATTTCACCAGTTTTATCCGAAATCATAAAGTCCATATATTTTTTACTGTTGCTTGAAACTTTGCATTCAACAGATTTTATAATAAAGAATCCATCTATTCTTTCACCTTCTGAAAATTCCTTTATAGCTTTTAACAACATTAATTGTTCCTCCTTTAAAAAATGACTTTCCTTATAAATTTTATGAAATATCAATAAACATATAATACCACAAACTTATATTGTTTATAAAGAGATTTATGATGTTTATTTTAAACAGTTTTCCTGAAAGCTAACCAGAAAACCATTTCTTTTAGATTTTAACTGTAAATATACTTTCCTTACAACATTTAATTTCAATTTATCTTTACATAAAATTTGATATTTGATATAATACTAATAGTACAAATATAAGTTCGTATTTAAAATAAAAACAGGTGATTATAATGGATATTAATAAAAAACTTGAAATTTTATCTGCTGCTGCTAAGTTTGATGTATCTTGTTCATCAAGCGGAAGTACACGAAAAAACACTGCAAATGGTATTGGCAATGCTTTTAAAAGTGGTATCTGTCACAGTTTTACTTCAGATGGAAGATGTATTTCTCTATTAAAAATACTCCTTACAAATGACTGCATTTTTGATTGTGCTTACTGTGTAAACAGAAATTCCAATGATGTAGAAAGAGCATCATTTACACCTGATGAAGTAGCAGATTTAACAATTAATTTTTATAAAAGAAATTATATTGAAGGTCTTTTTTTAAGTTCTGCAGTTTATAAGAATCCTAATTACACTATGGAACTTTTATATAAGACTATTTATAAGCTGCGTCATACTTATAATTTTAATGGATATATTCATGTTAAGGCAATTCCTGGAGCAGATATAAATTTAATTCATAAAGCTGGTACATTGGCAGACCGTATGAGTGTAAACATTGAACTTCCTTCAAACCAAAGTTTAAAACTTTTAGCTCCTCAAAAAAGCAAGGAGAATATAATTAAACCTATGTCTTACATCGGATCACAGATTTCAGTTATAAAAGAAGAAAAAAGCCACTATAAGTATGCCCCAAATTTTGTTCCTGCTGGTCAAAGTACTCAGCTGATTGTTGGAGCTACTCCTGAAAGCGACTTAAGTATTATGACTTTATCTGAAAATCTTTATAAAAAATTTAATCTTAAAAGAGTATATTTTTCTGCTTACGTACCTGTATCAAATAATCCTAATCTTCCAGCACTAAAAAGTCCTCCATTTTTACGTGAACACAGGCTGTATCAAGCAGATTGGCTTCTAAGATTTTATAACTTTTCTGCAGGCGAACTGCTAAACGAAAGTAATCCTAACTTTGATATTGATTTTGATCCTAAAACTGATTGGGCTTTAAAACACATTGAACAATTTCCTATTGAAGTAAATACAGCTCCTGAAAATACACTACTTAGAATTCCAGGAGTTGGTGTAAGATCAGTTAAAAAAATATTAGCTGCTAGAAGAGTTCATACTATAACCTTTGAAGATTTAAAAAAACTTGGTGTAGTTTTAAAAAGAGCTCAATATTTCATAACATGCAAAGGAAAATATCATGGAGATACAGCTTTTAATGATGAACTTATAAAAGCAAGATTATTATCATCAAACAAAAAAAATATTAAACAACCACCTTTATATGAACAATTATCATTTTTTGATGATTCACCACTTAAATTAACACGAAACGATTTATTATCTTCATTTAATGGTGAACTTTGAAAAGTTTTTAAACGGAGGCATTTTTATGTTAATATTAGTATATGACAATAGCTTTGAAGGTCTACTAACCTCCATATATGATGCTTACTATAGTGACATCAAACCTGATGAGATTGTCAGAGAGTCTTTATACAAGCCAAACTTACTTTCTGAGCCTAAATACATTGAAACTAATGTTGTTAAATATCAGAAAGTATATAATGCAATACAAGAAAAAATATCCTTTGAAGCTCTTTCTAATATTTTTTATGCATATCTTTCAGATTTAAAAAATATAGATACATGCATTTATAACTACATTAAGTTAGGTTTTAAGCTTTCAAAAAACCTTACTCTATATGTACATGATGATACTGTTATGAAAATAGATAAAACCGTAAGAAAGGTAACATGGGAAAGCACTAGAATGCTTGGTTTTGTTAGATTCAAGTGCATTACTGACATTATAAAAAACAATATTGATAATACTGTTTACTATTCCTCAATTGAACCTGATCATAATATTTTAATTCTCATTGCAGACCATTTTGCAAAAAGACTTTCCAATGAAAACTGGATCATTCATGATATAAAAAGAGAAACAGCTGTTTTTTATAACAAAAAAGATTGGATAATTACTCCCTTTACTCGAAATAATGAAAAAAAACTTAATTCAAAATGTGATGAAGAATTCTATGAAAACCTCTGGAGAGATTACTTCAAAAGTACTGCTATTGATGAAAGAAAAAATCCTAAGCTGCAGAAAAACCACATGCCTCTAAGGTATTGGAAACACCTTACTGAAATAAATTAATATTCTATTCTCAGTCACAAAGAATATTATAAAACAAGGAGGAGATATAATATGATTAAAAAAAGAAGCATTTCAATATTAATTATTTCTATCATAATAGTTGTTGTCTCAGGTGCTGGCATTCTTACATTTGTTGTCCCAAAATATATTATGCCAGCTTCATTTAATGCAAAGGGTATGAGTTTGTATAAATCAATGAAATATGAAGAAGCAATAATTAATTTTGATAAGGCTATTAAATTAAATTCAAATTACAGTGCATCATATAATAATAAAGGATTAGCTTTAGATAAACTTAAAAAATATGATGATGCCATACTTTGCTTTGATATAGCAATAAAAATTAAACCTGATAAAGTTAAATTTTCTAACAAAGGATTAACATTATATTATTCAGGAAAGTATGATGAGGCAATAAGCTGTTTTGATGCTGCAATTAAGTTAGATTCAAAATACAGTATAGCATATAATAATAAAGGTTTAGCTTTGGACAGCCTCGAAAAATATGAAGAAGCACTAGATTGTTTTGATACTGCAATTCAACTTGATCCTAATAAGGTTAGATATAATAACAAAGGACTAGCATTATATCATTTAGGAAAATGTGATGAAGCATTAAGCTGTTTTGATGCTGCTATTAAGTTAGATTCAAAATATTGTTCAGCATATGATAGTAAAGGATTAGCCTTATACAAACTTAAAAAATATGATGAAGCAATAAGTTGTTTTGATACTGCAATTAAATCAGATTCAAAATATAGTCTAGCATATGATGGTAAAGGATTATGTTTAGACAAACTTGGAAAACATGATGAAGCAATAAATTGTTTTGACACAGCAATTCAAATTAAGCCTGATAATGTTACATATACTGACAAAGGATTGGTATTATATAATTTAGGAAAATATGATGAATCAATAAACTGTTTTGATACTGCAATTAAGTTAGATTCGAAATATAGCACAACTTATAATAATAAAGGTTTAGCTTTGGTCGAACTTGGAAAATATGATGAAGCATCAGATTGTTTTGATACTGCAATTCAAATCAAACCTGATAGTATCGAATATACAAACAAAGGAGTAGCATTATACCATTTAGGTAAGTATGAAGAAGCAATAGGCTATTTTGATAATTCAATAAAATTAAATCCAACTGATTATATTACATATAATTACAAAGGTCTTTCATTGGATAAATTAGGGAAGTATGAGGATGGTTTAAATTGCTATGAAAAAATCATTTCAATTGATCCTAACAATTATATAGCATATTACAATAAAGCTATGGCTTTATATTACATGCACAAATATGATGATGCTAAAAACGCTCTTGAACAGTGTCTAAAAATAAATTCTAAATATGATAATGCTAAAACTTTATTAGATAAATTAAATAAATAATCTATTATATTATCCTCAAGTACAAAGTTCCACTTAATTTCTAAAGAACAATTAATTATATTTGAACTTTATACTTTAATTAAGTAGAACCAAATGTTTCAGAGGGAATTATATCATTAAACAATAATTGTTAACCATCCCTATTTTTTATTTAACTTTAATTGTAAATTTCAAATCCTCTCTTACATCATAGATTTTCTCATAATCAGCAGCACTTAATTTATATTGTTTATTTTCTGGTAACGGCTCTAATTCTGCAATAAATTTATTATCATCTAAGTCTTTAACTGATTCTTTAGTGAATACATATTTATTTCCTTCACTGTCTGTAATACATAAACTATATGGATTTATTGCTCCAATAATACCATTACATTGATAATGAACTAAAGTTTTATCCTGCATGAACTCAATTTTAGTTATTTCATACTCACCAAGCTTTCCTTCTGGTAATATAGTATCTTGATTTATATTTAAATCAACTTCTTTTTCATCCTCCTGCCAGCTGCCATTGCTTTTATTAACTTTCTCCTGATATTCCTTAGTATATACAGCTGGAATAAATGTTACAGTTTTTGTATCCTCATATATATTCCTTAAAGTATGCTGCCAATAATATTTATTTATTGATCCATCTTCACTGCCACCTTTCATTGCCAACGCTCTTCCTTTATTATCAAATGCAAAATAACGAATAAATCCATTTGAATCTGTATTATTATCTTCAATAGATCTTACAACAGTATTAATAGGAGTAAAAATTACTTCTGTTACCTTTAAACCAGACCTTAGATCAGACAAATCTACTGAAGTATTGATATTTTGAACCTTTCCTTCTATTTTATCCTTAGATACTTTAAATTTAAAGTTCCAATTACCTTTTATGTTATTTGAAAACTCTTTAATATTTAAATCGATTATAAATGTATCAGGTATTTTTATATCTCCTCCCAAAATATTCTTCTTTATCTCCTTAGGCAAATAATCATTAGCTATATTGAAGCTTTCTACACCTACATAAGTATTTTTATTTATTAGTTTTCCTGTTCCTCCAGAACCAAAGCCTATAATCTTACCATTAATTCTAAATTCATTGTCTATCATATTAGGAATACTTTTCATTTCATCTTTACTTTCAACAGTGTATCCAATGCTTAAGTCTATTCCATCATACACTATACTATTAATAGTAACTGTAACACCATTACAAGTTTTAGATAAGTTTAAATTTGAACTATATGTTATATAGTCTTTATCAATAATATTTCTGTCGCTTAAAAACTCAAAAACAGAGCTGACAACTGGAACATTGCGAGCATAAGTTGGAAAAGCTGTACTTAAACAAGTTAAAACAACTATAGTTATTCCTGCAACTGTAGCAATTTTTGTAAATAGTTCATTTTTCTTTCTCTTACGTTCAGGCAAATTTTTTAAAGTTTCTTTTATTTTAATATCTAAATCTTTTGGCAAAACTATATTCTCATTACTTGCTTTTTCCTTCAATATACTGTCAAATAACAAATCCTTATTCATTACAGTTCACCTACTTTCTCTCAAAATTTCATAAAGTTTAGTCCTTGCTCTGGAAAGCCTTGAGCGGACAGTTCCCTCTGGAATGTGTAGAAGCCTTGATATTTCCTTCTGTGCAATATCTTCAAAATAAAACAATATGGTTACTATCCTTAAATCATCATCAAGTAAATTAACTGCACTTGTAAGCTCAATGCTGCTATAATCATCATTAACACTAATATCTATATTATATTCTTCAATATTAACAACCTTTTTATTTCTTATTAATATAGACTTACATTCATTTATCAATATTCTTATAAGCCAGGTTTTAAAAAATTCATTTTTCTTTAAGTAAATTATCCCTTCATAAGCCTTTATTATTGTACTTTGTATCGCATCTTCTATATCCAGCTTTTCTGAAAGCATGCCTTGTGCAACTCTATACATAGAAATTTTATTTTGCTCAATCAAACGGCTAAAAGCTTCTTTATCGCCCTTTTTAGCAAGCCTAACATCAAGTTCAGAACTATTACCACTATTTATTGTTGAAACAAGTTCCACTTTATTTCCTCCTATTAATTTCTAAAAAATGTGTATAAGAACTCTTATACACATTAGATAAACATCTGATTAGAAATGTTCACCCAAAAATAAATTTTTTAATTATATACTTATTTCATAGAATAAATTCCCAAATTAGTTCAAAAGTGTTGCAACACTAATTATTTCTATAATAATTGTTGTCTCAGGTGCTGGCTCTCTTACATATGTGATTTCAAAATATATTATTCCAACCTTATTTAATGCAGCAGGTATGAATTTACTTAAATCAAAGAAATATGAGGAAGCAATAAGCCGCTTTGATAAGGCAATAGAATTAAATGCAATATGATACTCTTTTATAAAAAGTTTATTTTCTATTTCCATCATTATCAAACATATTCTTTAAATGTTTTTCTGAAAAAAGAATACCTATCAATAAAACTGGCAGCATTCCAATCGATACAACAATAACTGTCATATTATTATTAAAAAATAGTATACTATATGTTAATGAAAGAATAAAATATACTATTCCACATATGATTAGCATATTCCCACCATAAGTATTAGCTTCTTTCCAAGTATCTAAGTTTTTCTTTGAAAGTTTTGTTCTATAACCCATCCCATTATTAGGTTTTTCATTTGCTACACTTTTACACATAAAGCCGCCACCAATTATAATTAAAGACATGAATATTGAATCCATTATACTGAATATTCCCATAATTTACACTCCTTTTAATTTATAAAATGATTTATTCTAAGATATTTTACTAATATTTTGACTATACGTCACTGGTATAATCGCCATGAATATATACACTATTGGACCTATAGTTAATGAAATAGTTAATGAAATACTTCCTAAAATAATTGAAAATATTATTAGAATAATTCCGCTAAAAATCCAAACTTTACCACTAAATTGCTGGGTTTTAAACCAAATATTTTTATCAGATAATGCAGCTTTTGTCCTAAATCCTGAAAACTTATTTTGTCTAAATTTTGGCATATAATTTCCAATTATAATAGCAAGTATTCCAAGCATAATATTAATCATTTGAAAAATGTATAGGAGATTAAGTTTAAAAATTCCTGTTGTTAATACTAAAAAGTAACTGCTTACTGCAGTAGCTAGTAATGTTGTTAATAATACTATAATATCCATTACTACCTTAACTCTTTCCTTATTTATATTATCACTGAATTTTATTACAACCAAACCTATTAATTTCATAAAAAGTATGCTTATAATTCCAAATGAAGACATTGTAATTACTTCAACACTTGATTTCTGAACAAATCTATCTTCTATACCATTAAAATTATAATGTATAGGAACTTTTGATGGCATTATACTATAAAATCTAAAATATATTAAAAGAGGTATAATAGCTATAATCACTGAAATTAAGGTTATAATATTAATTTTATTTTTCATTATTTTCCTCCTTAAAAGACATAATCCATTTCATAACATCATCAAATACTGTTGAGTTTAATTCATAATAAATATATTTTCCTTTACGCTCAATTCGTACTAAATCAGCCTCCTTTAATATAGAAAGATGATGTGATACTGTTGCCTGAGTCATATCAAATTTTGAATAAATTTCTCCTGCAGTCATTGTTCCATTTTTTAGCATCTCTAATATCTCTCTCCTATACTCATCAGATAATGCCTTAAAAGTTTTTTTAATACTCAAAACTTACCTCCTATAAATATCAATTAGATAAATATCAATTTGATATTTATCTAATTGATATTGTACACCTGATAGATAAATTTGTAAATAGTAATTATACTATAATTAACCTTCTCAATAATTTATTTGACAATCTATATATTATAGTGTAAAATTACACTATAATATATTTTATTACTATATGTGAATAATTATACTCTAACAATATTTAAAGAAGGGTTATTATGACAAGAGAAGACTTTATAAAGATAGTAGATTCAAAAATCAAACTTATAAGAAATGAAAATAACTACACACAAGATAAAATGGCAGATATGCTTGGAATATCAAAGAAAACTTTAGTTCAAATAGAAAAAAGCCGATCTTCTTTAGGATGGCCTACTGCTGTTGCTGCAAGTACAATCTTTAAAGACAGCGAAATCTTACAGTTAGCTTTTGGTGGTGACATAGAAGAGATAATCTTATCCTTAGCATTTAATGGTTATGAAAAAGCATATGAAAAAACCTTAGGTGGACACATTTGGTGGAAAGATATTGAATTTAAAGGCAGTTATAAAATTCAACAAAATATAATATCGCAACATTATAGAATTTTAAACAATGAAGATAGAAGAATATGTTCTTCCTTTGATTTTGACTATATACAAAAAAGGCTAAGTGAACTTAATAAATAGATTTTTGAAAGGAGATATCAATAATGCATATTTTAGATATCAAAGACCCATTTGGTCTAATTTTAATTACATTACCAATTCTTACTTTTATAATATCTTTAATTGGTCAACTCTTCATTAAAAAGAAAATAATCATTTTAAGCATTGTTTTTATACTATATTTAGCTGCTACATTTATCATATTTAACTCAAGTTTTCTAATATGGTGTTTTATTTATACAGGTATATCAGCAATTGGAACATTGATTGCAGATTTAATTATTAAATGTAAAAAAAAATTAATTAATGTATCAAGGAAATTGTAATTAAAATTTAATCACTAAATAATCCAGCTCTTTTTACAATTTCCTGCTCTGTAAATAAACTTAAAACAGCTTCATTATAATCTCTTAAATTTTGTGACTTTTTTATTTTTTTAGCATACTTTTTATTATCTGAAAATATATAAATCATATATCCCCATAGTTCCTTCATTTTAAATATTGCATTTCTATCTTCATTATATAATTCTACATATTTATTTAGAATTTCATCATGAAAATCTTTTATTACTTTTTTATCCACAAAAGTATTGTTCTTAATTTCATTTATTAATCCTGGATTTGCTAATATTCCTCTACCCATCATTACTTTATTTACTTCTGGAAAAGCATTTATTAATTTATTAAAATCTTTAGAAGTAAAAATATCACCATTATAGCATACTTGATTAACACTTAAAGACAATGCATCTTTAAATACCCTCAAATTAGGCTTATTTCCATAAAAATCTTTTCGTATTCTTGGATGTATAATTAACTCTTCTAAAGGATACTTATTGTAAATTTTTATCAGCTCATAAAATTCCTCTGGACTGTCTTTCCCTATTCTAGTTTTTATAGAAATCTTCATATTTTTTATTTTAAATATTTCATCTAAAAATATATCAAGCTCTTCTCTTTTTGCTAGAAATCCTGAACCTCTATTTTTGGAAACAACTGTTCCAGAAGGGCATCCCAAATTTAAATTGACTTCATTATAACCTAATTGCTGCAATTTCCTGCAAGTATGAATAAATCCTTCTGAATCATTAGTAAGTATCTGTGGAACTATATTCATTTCTTTATTATTTTCAGGCAAAACATCCCTTAACTCTTTAGTTTTAAGACTTGTACTTATGTTTGGAACAATAAAAGGTGTAAAGTACTTATCAACATTATGAAAAAATTTCTCATAACAATTTCTATATATATATCCTGTGATTCCTTCCATTGGTGCTAAATAATACATCATATGATAACTCCATTTATAAATATTTTAAATACATTATACTATCCTCAGTCACAAAGTTCCAA
>JAUZPN010000096.1 GCA_030705885.1 Bacillota bacterium
ATCATCATTTCTATTATTTTTAACCATTTCTATGGTATCTCTAATAACTGTCAGCGTTCTAAGCCCTAAAAAGTCCATTTTTAGTAAGCCAAGTTCTTCCAATGTGCCCATAGGAAATTGCGTAACTATCATATCCTCATTCTTCTGCATAGGGACATAATTAACTAGAGGCTGTGATGCAATAACAACTCCTGCTGCATGAGTTGATGTATGTCTTGGAAGCCCTTCTAAAGCTTTTGCTACATCTAACAATTCTTTAACTCTAACGTTTCCATTATATTCATTATTTAAATCTGGATTTACTTCTAAAGCTTTTTCAATAGTTATTCCAATCATTTGAGGTATCATCTTAGCAATTTTGTCAACCTCTGCATACGAGTAATTCATGGCTCTTCCGACATCTCTTATACAAGCTCTTGCTGCCATAGTTCCAAAAGTTATTATTTGTGAAACATTATCCTTGCCATACTTATATATTACATAATCAATTACTTCCTGTCTTCTTTCATAACAAAAGTCAGAATCGATATCAGGCATAGATATTCTGTCTGGATTAAGAAACCTTTCAAATATTAAATTATATTTTATAGGATCAATTTTTGTTATTCCAAGTGTATATGCTACAATTGAACCTGCTGCACTTCCTCTTCCAGGCCCTGTCATTATCTTTTTTTCTGTACAAAATCTAATAAAATCCCACACAATTAAGAAGTAGTCAACATAACCCATCTGTTTTATAATTCCAAGCTCATATTCAAGCCTGTCTATAAGTTCCTTTGTCTCTTCATTATATAATCTTCTTAATCCTTCATAACATAAATTTTTAAGATATTCATAAGGATCTACCCCCTCATCCAGTGGAAATCTAGGCAGCTTTGATTTATGAAATTCATAATCAAAATTACACTGCTCTGCAATTTTAACAGTATTACTGATAGCTTCAGGTATATATGAAAATAATTGATTCATTTCTTCAGGAGACTTTAAATAAAATTCATTTGAAGGATACCTCATTCTATTTTCTTCATCAATTGTTTTTGCTGTTTGAATACAAAGAAGTACATCATGAGCTTTAGCATCCTCTTTATTTATATAATGCAAATCATTAGTAGCTATTAGTGGTATACTTAATTCCTTAGAAAGCTCTATCAGTTCCTCATTAACTTTTAACTGCTCATTCATACCATGATACTGAAGTTCTAAATAAAAGCCATCTTTAAAAGTATCCCTATAAAAAACTGCTATTTCTTCAGCTTTTTTTCTATTTCCCTTAAGCAGATTTCCTTGAACTTCGCCACCAAGACAAGCACTTGAAGCTATAAGTCCCTCACTATGTTCTTTTAAATACTCATGATCAACTCTAGGTTTATAGTAAAATCCATCAATTGAAGCTTTAGAAACTATTTTCATGAGATTTTTGTACCCTATTTCATTTTTAACCAGCAATACAAGATGATGCGTTTTATTGCTGCCATCTTCCTGCTTTCCTCCTGTTTTATCATACATAGATTTTTCTGCAACATATATTTCACAGCCAATGATAGGCTTTATACCTTGTTCTTTTGCTTCCTTATAAAATTCGACACAACCATACATAGCACCATGATCAGTAATTGCTAAAGCTTTCATTCCAAGTTCCTTTGCTCTAGCAATTAATTTTGAAATCTTACCTGAACCATCAAGCAGGCTGTATTCTGTATGTACATGTAAATGAACAAAATCAACTGAATCAGATTCATTATTAGGTTCTTCCACTTAGTTCATCTCCTTAACTATACTTATACATTATTTTATCACAAATTTTAACTGCATACAAAAAAAGAAGCCTGCTAAGCTTCTTTTATTTTTTAAGTTCTTCAGCTATTTTTTCAATTTTTCTAAGTCTATGATTTATACCTGATTTTCCCACTGGAGGATCTAAAATCTGACCAAGCTCTTTTAAAGATTCATCTGGATAATTAAGTCTAAGTTCAGCTACATCTCTTAAGTTCTTAGGAAGTCTTTGAAGACCAATTTCCTTTTGAATAAGCTTTATACTTTCTACCTGCCTTATAGCTGCATTAACAGTTTTACTCAAATTTGCCGTTTCACAGTTAACAAGTCTGTTTACATTATTTCTCATTTCTTTCATTATTCTAATGTTTTCTAGTTCTAATAATGATGAATGTGCACTAATAATATTTAATAAATCTACTATCTGCTCGCCTTCCTTAATATAAACAACGAAGCTTCCTTTTCTTTGTATTACTTTTGATGATAAATTATATTTGTTTATAATCTTGC
This sequence comes from Bacillota bacterium, assembly GCA_030705885.1. Classification (GTDB taxonomy): domain Bacteria; phylum Bacillota; class Clostridia; order Clostridiales; family Clostridiaceae; genus JAUZPN01. The sequence goes on from JAUZPN010000096.1 coordinate 2,284, forward strand.
TAAGCTGTTCAGCATAATCATTGTTATGAGTAACAAATTCTAAATGATATGTTTTTTCTGGATTGCTTATACTTCCTCCACCTAAAAAAGCTCCTCTTATATATGCTCTTCTATTTTCATCCTTCTCAACTATACTTTTTGGAATATTATATGTTATCGATAATATTCCTTCCTTGTTCTCAAGCACACCTACACTACAAAGTAATTCCCTTACTCCCATCTCTTCTGTTATTACCATCACATAAATATTATTTTTTTTAAAGGAATTCCCCTTTTTAACCAATATATCAATATGAATATTAAAATGATGTTTTAATATCTTAAATACTCTTCTTGCAATTGCAGGATTCTCTGTTATTACATTAAAGCTTATATGATTTCTTCCTCCTAAACTTAATGTTCCACTAACCTTCATAATAGCTGAAATTTCTGCAACAGCTTCTTCTTTAGTTAAATCCTCTACTCTACATATTTCATTTTTAACCTTTGATGAAAATGACATTTTACTACTCCCTATTATTCTTCTTGTCCTTAATTCTCTCTGACAAATAAAAATATTCAATAATTTTCTTTCTATCATACAATAATTTCTTATTCATAATCGTTTCAATTATAATTGCAGCTAACTTTTCAGAATCATGCCTTATTAAGCCATGATTAACTTTAATAAAATCTCCTTCAATAACTTCAACATTTAAACTTTTTACTTTCTGCTTATCTATTTCAACTAAATTTGATACTTGTTCTTTGTATTTTAACTTTAATTCATCATCTATCTCACCAGAGTTTACCATTACATAATCAACAATTCCATTACCACCATGTTTAAAAATTGCTTTAATATGATCTTCAACTGCAAAATCATCAGTTTCACCAGGCTGTGTCATTATATTTGATACATATATTTTTAGAGCATCTGTTTTATGAACAGCTGTTGAAATTTCCTTTACAAGCAGATTAGGAATTACACTGGTATAAAGGCTGCCCGGTCCAAGAATAACTGCATCTGCTTCTTTTATTGCATTAACCGCATCTTTAAGTGCTTTAGCATCTTGAGGTTCTATAAATACTTTTTCTATTGGACTTTTTTGTGCTAAAGCCTGTTTAGGAATATTGGACTCTCCTACTACAATTTCGCCATTTTTAAGCTTTGCTTTTAGTACCATATTATCTAATGTAACTGGTAATACCTTTCCTGTTACTGCTAATACAGAACCCATCTTTCTTACAGCCTCTTCAAAATTTTGTGATATACCATCCATAGCTGCTAAAAACAAATTTCCAAAGCTCTGGTTTTTAAGCTTACCATCTTGAAATCTGTATTGTAGTAATTCTTCCATTAATGGTTCTGTATCAGCCAATGCAAGTATACAATTTCTTATGTCTCCAGGAGGGAGAATTCCTAAATCTTCTCTTAAATCTCCTGACCCTCCCCCATCATCACCAACAGTAACAACTGCAGTAATATTTGAAGTATAGTATTTTAATCCTCTCAGCATAGTAGATAAACCAGTTCCTCCACCTATAGCTACTATCTTAGGTCCCTTAACCAATAATCTCTTTTCATAAATTAAACTTTCTAACTTCTTAGAATTTAATGATACATTCAAATACCCCTTATTAATAAGTGCAATAATAGAATTCATAGATTGAGTAACAGAAATATAAATCAAGAAAACTCCTACTATATTAAGAAATATCCAAAACAATTTATAAGTTATATTATATAATAGATGCTGTGCAAAATCATTAACTCCAAAAAGTATGAGTAAGATACCTAAAACGCCTACCAAAATCCATCTTTTAACTTTTATTCCTGGCCTTAACCACTCGATAAATTTCATAGCTTTTTACCACCCTTATTGACATCTTCATCAATATCTCTATGTTCAATATTTACTTTATATCCCTTTGAATTTATTCTTTCATAAATTTCATTAGCAATAGCAACTGAACGGTGCCTTCCTCCAGTACATCCTATAGATATTATGAGCTGTCTTTTTCCTTCTTTAATGTAATTTGGAATAAGAAACTCAAGCATATCTTGAAGCTTATCTGCAAATTTTTTTGTTACATCAAAACTAAATACATAATCACTAACTTCTTTATCCTTACCAGAGAATTTTTTTAATTCTGGAATATAAAAAGGATTAGGCAGAAATCTCACATCAAATACCAAATCTGAATCCACAGGTATACCATACTTAAATCCAAAAGAAACAACAGTTATCATAAGCTCAATTTCAATTTGACCATCTTCAGAATAAAATTTTGTAATTTCTTCTCTAAGATCACTCGTTCTAAATTTTGTTGTATTTATAATAATATCCGCTCTATCCTTAACTTCTTTAAGTTTATTTTTTTCTAATTCAATACCTGTTAATATTCTTCCATCAGGTGCTAATGGATGTTTCCTTCTAGTTTCTTTAAATCTTTTAATTAATATTTCATCACTTGCATCTAAAAATAATATTTCATATTTATAATTTTGTTCTTTTAAATAATTTAGGCTGTCAAAGAGATCATCAAAAAATTTTCCGCCTCTAATATCTATAACTAAAGCAATCTTATCAATTTTTCCTTCACTTTGAAAACAAGCTTCTGCAAATTTTGGGATTAATGTTGGAGGAAAATTATCCACACAAAAATATCCTAAATCCTCTAAATCTCTAACTGCATTAGTTTTTCCTGCACCTGATAAACCTGTAACTATAACAAATCTCATGAAATCAACCCCTTTGAATTCCTTATACTGCGCTAAACAATTATTAATTGTTTAGTCCTTTGCATTCCTTATTCTGCATTATATATTATAAATAAGATAATTATATCATAAATATAACTATTTTTTAGTTGTTTTTTAAATATACTACCCTTAATCGCAAAATTCCAATAAATTTCTAAAAGAAGCTGTGCCTTGCTGTCATTCATAAATTAATTGAAAATAAATGTGACATGTAAAGTGTAGATAAAGAAAAATATACAGAAAAAAATGAAGAACATACTGCCATAAACCAAGTACATCCTCCATTTATTTATTACTATCAATCTTCACCTATAATTAGGACTTCTGTGTAAAGATCCACATCGAATTTATCTTTTACACTTTTTTGAACAATTGATATAAGTTTTAAAATGTCCTTAGCTGAAGCACCACCTTTATTTATGATAAATCCAGTATGTTTTGTAGACACTTCAGCATCTCCAACACTCTCACCCCGCAGATTACAATCATCAATAAGCTTTGCAGCAAAATGGCCTACAGGTCTTTTAAAGGTACTTCCGGCAGAAGCATATTCTAATGGCTGCTTTTCTTTTCTTAAATGTGTTAATTCATCAATTCTTCCCTTTATTTTATACTTTTCACCTTTAGTTAATTTAAATAAAGCTTCAAGAACAATATAATTATATTTTAATATAGCACTCATTCTATATGATAATTCCAAATCTTTATTACTAATTGTGTTTATATTTCCATCTTTATCTAGTACTAAAGCACTTTCTATTATGTGTGACATTTCTCCGTTATATGCACCTGCATTCATTGTAACAGCACCACCAACACTACCAGGTATCCCAGACGCAAACTCAAAGCCTGTAAGATTATATTTCAACGTTTCCTTTGCTACTGAGTTTAGAGATGCACCACATTCAGCTTTAATATATTCTCCATTAACACTTACTTTATTAAGTTTAGTTAATTTTATAACCACTCCCCTAATTCCACCATCTCTAACAAGAAGATTAGTTCCATTACCTATAATATAATATGGAACAGAGTAGCTGTTACATAAACTAATTAATCCTTTCAGCTGGTCAAAAGACTCTGGTGTTAATAAGTAATCTGCAGGTCCTCCTACCTTAAAAGATGTATGTTTTTTCATTGGTTCATCTATTTTAATATTTTCTATATTTAGTAATTTCTGCAGTTTAAGCCCAAACTCTATTTTTTGATTCATACTATATCTCCTCAAATTATTAACTCATAATATATTTCCCGTATAAGTATACCATAATCATTTATTTATTCAAGATTTACATTAAATAAGTTTTTCTTTATTTCCTTTGTATATTTTTATTTTTTTCCATTTCCATTAAAGTATTCTTTAATACAATGTGCAGTTTTATTATCTATAGAAGGCGTTTTTATAAGTTCATCAAAGCTAGCTTTTTTAATGTTATCTATACTTCCAAACTTAGCAAGAAGTTCTTTTCTTCTCTTTTCTCCAACATTAGGTATATCTTCAAGTACCGAATGCAGTACTCTCTTATCTCTAAGACTTCTATGATATGTTATTGCAAATCTGTGAACTTCATCCTGAATTCTTATAACAAGTTTCATAGTATTTGAATTTTCAGGAATTATCATCTCATTATTATTATATATTAATCCTCTTGTATTGTGCTTATCATCCTTAACCATACCACATACAGGAATATTAATATTAAACTTCTTTAAAACCTCTAATGCAACATTTACCTGCCCCCTGCCGCCATCCATAAGAATTAAATCAGGAAAAACGCAGAACTTTCCATAGCTTAATTCAAGTTTTTTATCCTTTATATTTTCAATTTCATTTAAACCATGCTGAAATCTTCTTGTCAAAATTTCTCTCATACTATCATAATCGTTAGCACCCTTTACATTCTTTATCTTAAATCTTCTATAATCACTATTTTTTGGTTTTCCTTCTTCAAATACTATCATACTTCCAACTGAATCTACACCTTGAATGTTAGAAATATCATAAGCTTCTATTCTATTAGGTAGTTCATCCAAACTGATATACTCTGCCAATTCGCTTAAAGTTACCTTATTTATTTCTTTATCCTGAAGCATTTTAGTTTTAAATTGTTCTAATGTTATTTTTGCATTTTTCTCAACTAAATCCAAAATACTTTTTTTCTCACCCTTTTGAGGTATTTTAATGTATACCTTTGATTCTCTTCTCATTGAAAGCCATTGTTCCAGTAACTCAGAATCCTCAACCTGAGGAACATATATATTTTTAGGTACAAAAGCTGTACCACTGTAAAATTCTTTAATGAAATCTGCTATAACTGAACTTTTTTGTTCTCCAGCTGTATCTGACAAAATAAAATGCTCTCTTCCAATAATTTTTGCATCTCTTAAAAAGAACACCTGAGCACAGCAGTCCTTTTCATCTGAATATATATTAATGAAATCCTCATCCTCAAAACTTCCAATTATAATTTTTTGTTTCTCTCTTACTTTTTCAGCTGCAAAAATTTTATCTCTTAAAGATGCTGCTTTTTCAAACTCTAACTTTAATGCAGATTTTTCCATTTCTGTCCTTAAATTATTGATAACAGTATTATCTCTTCCAGAAAGCAAATCAATAATATCTTTTACAATATTATTGTAATTTTGTTTGTCAATAAATCCTCCGCATGGAGCTTTACAAAGGCCAATATGATAATTTAAGCAAGGCCGTATTTTTTCTCCCTTTTCCTTAATTGCCATCTTACATGTTCTTAATGGGAATATTTTTTTTATAAGTTCTATTGTTTCATATACTGCACTTACATCAGTATATGGTCCAAAATACTTATTTCCATCCTTAACAAAAAGTCTGGTTATAAATATTCTAGGATAATCTTCATTTGTAGTTATTTTGATAAATGGATAGTGTTTATCATCTTTTAATAAAATATTATACCTTGGTCTATATTTTTTAATTAAATTACACTCTAATATCAATGCTTCCATTTCAGAATCTGTAATAATATATTCAAACTCTGCAATGTTTTTAACCATTGCCTTAACCTTATCTGTATGATTCTTGGAATTTTGAAAATATTGTTTTACTCTATTCTTTAATATTTTAGCCTTTCCAACATAAATAATTTCACCAAGAGCATTCTTCATTAAGTATACTCCAGGTTTATCTGGTAATATTTTTAACTGATACTCAAAGTCAAACATATAGTCACCCTTTTCTCTTTTGTATGCTTCCTTTGGTCACATTTAGTTTCACCTAATTTATAAATGATATCAGGAGGAAATTTAGTAAAACTTTGTAATTGAGGATAATATATAAACTTATTTTTTCAATGCTGCACTAATTACTTGTGATGCAATTCCAGCAGCTACAATACCACCCTGCCCTCCATTTTCGACTATAACTGAAACAGCAACTTGAGGATTATCATAAGGTGCAAAACCAATAAACCAAGCATGAGGTGATTTGCCTTCAGCATTATCTGCTGTTCCTGTTTTACCACATACATTTAAGCCATCAATATTAGCTGCTGTTCCTGTACCATTTTCCACAACAGATCTCATAAAATCTTTCATAGTTTTAGCATTATCCTTAGATATAATAGTGCCTGCTGACTGAGGTGATATTTTTCTAACTGAATCACCTTTAGCTGATAAAACCTGACTTACCAAAAATGGTTTCATCATTATACCATCATTAGCTATTGTGCTTGCTATTACATTCATCTCCATTGGTGTTGCTAGTACTTGACTTTGTCCTATAGCACTTTGAGCAATATTACCTTTTTCATAAGATTTAAGCTGAGGAAATCTGCTGTTTTCTACTGAAATTCCATCCACTGGAATATTCTTGTTAAAATAGAATTTTTCCGCTGTAGCTTTAAGCTTAGCATTTCCGAGTTCCATACCAATAGTTCCAAAAAAAACATTGCTTGAATATGTATACGCTTGTTTTATACCAATGTTCCCCAGTACTTCTCCTCCAAAATTGTTTAATGAGTATGTTGAATTAAAATATATGCTTCCATTATCATCTATTCTTCTAGTCATAATATTACTTATATTTTCTAAAGCACTTACTGCAGTAATAGTTTTAAATGTTGACCCAGGAGGATATAATCCTGAAGTTGCTCTATTTAATAAAGGTGTATTTTTATCAGAATTTAAATTAGCCCAAATATCTTTTAGATTATTAGGATTATATGAAGGTTTTGACACCATAGCTAAAATTTCACCTGTACGTGGATTTGTAACTACAACTGCACCTTTATTATCTCCTAAAGCATTATAAGCAAGCTTTTGAAGATTAAAATCTAGAGTAGTTTTTACATTTTCGCCAACCTTTTTTTCCATTTTATCATTTTTAAGAAACGGTAATGCTATTTGCGGTGGAGAGTACATTAATTCAGAATCATATTTTTTCTCAAGACCTGTTATTCCATAATGTATATCTTCATATCCTAGTATATGTGCAAACATTTCAGCTCCATTATATTCTCTTTTTTGTGTATTATCAGTGTTTCTTGAGCTTTTAGTTAATACCGCCATATTCCTATCATAAATTGTTCCTCTTAAAACCTCGTTTCGTATGATCCATAATCTGCTGTTATATTGACTCTTCACCATTTTAGGTGATTTAAAAACAACAAAATTCGCTATATAAGAAATTAGTGCAATAAAACATAAAAGAAAAACTATTAGAACCTTCTTAATATTTTTTGATACATCCTCCATTACTAACACATCCTATTCTTCTGATATTTTCTGCACTATTCCTAACGAAAAAAACATAATCAACATAGAACTTCCTCCATAACTGATAAAAGGGAGTGTTAAACCTGTTAATGGAATAGCATTTGTAACTCCGCCGATGTTTACTAAAGCTTGAGAGGCTATTGTTGTACTATATCCTACTGCTAGAAGTCTTGAAAATTCATCTTCAACATAAACAGCTGCTCTCATACACCTATAGAACAATAAAAAATAAAGAATTAATATGCCTAATCCCATAATTACTCCCATTTCTTCACAGATAGGAATAAAAATAAAATCAGAAATATTTACTGGAATAACATTCGGATATCCAAGACCTAATCCAGTTCCTGAAAGTCCACCCCATGCAATTGCTATCATCGATTGAACCAGCTGCATACCTTTTCCTGTAGGATCAGCCCATGGATCTTTCCATATAGTAAACCTGACTCTTACATGTGGAAAAATCTTGTAGCTGAAATAAGTTCCAGCTGCAAATAGTAATAAACCTAAAATAACATATTTAAATTTTGATGTTCCAATAAACACCATAGTTAATGATATAGAAAAAATTATAAGTGCAGATCCTAAATCCTTTTGCAATACCATAAAGCCAAGAGAAACCATAACTACAAAAGCTGGAATAATTAAATTTTTAAATGATTTATACTTCTTTAAAGATGCAGCTAAATAAGCCACAAGAAAAAGTTTTCCCACTTCTGATGGCTGAAACATATAAATAGAACCTATTTTTATCCAATTTTTCGATCCATATTCTTCAGATCCAATAAAATATGCCATTGCCATAAAAATTAATGTCATTACTAAATAGAAATATTTATATTTATAGTACTTTTTTAAATCTGGAAAGAAAATAACTATTAATATGAATCCCATTACTCCTAATGAATATGTAATAATCTGTTTAACTGCATAAAATGATTGTATTCTATAAAGCATTGCAATTCCTATAACTGCTAACATATTTGCAAAAATGAATATATGTTTATCACCATCTGGAAAAAACTTTCTCAATATAAAATATGAATATCCAATAAGTACACTCATTACTCCTGCAATAATTATTGCTCCTCTGTCATATGGCAGTTTTATTAATGCTAAATTGCCAAAGGAAGCCCAAATTAATAAATATGTCAAAAAAATTAAACTTATTTCATACTTCTTACTATTCACCTGTACACCCTCTTATCTACTAAATAACTTTAAAATATGAACTGCCTATTGCTATTTCATCTCCTTGAATAAGCATCTTTTTATCTTTTAATTTTACACCATTACATGTAGTACCATTAGTACTTCCTAAATCCTCTAAATAATATTGGTTATTTTTATATACTATTTTAGCATGATAACTAGAAACATATTGATCTGTCAAAATAAGCATATTATTTTCTTTTCTACCTATAGTAAGAACTCCATGTATAGGTATGACAACTCCTTTTTTTAAATTTTTATTATCACCAGGATCAGTAATTTCAAGTCCAAAAGATCTCTTTCTTATTTTCTTTTTTCCGCCGTTTTTCATATCTTTATAAATTATTATTAGTGCAACTACTATAATTGCATATATTATTCCAATTATTATAAATTTAAAAATCATTGATATATTCGCCAATAAAAACACCCCTCAAAATAAATATAAAAAAATAATACCCTCAAAAATATTATATAAAATTTTACAAAATAAAGACCAGCATATGCTAGTCTCTATATTATATCATTTTTTTTAAATATTGTCCTGTATAAGATTTTTTAATTTTAGAAACTTCTTCAGGAGTTCCTGTACAAATTATTGTACCTCCCTTTTCTCCGCCTTCTGGTCCAAGATCTATTAA
>JAUZPN010000097.1 GCA_030705885.1 Bacillota bacterium
CTTTTGGTTCTTCAATTATTATCTCAAGTTTTATCTTCTCTATTTTCTTACCCATAGACAGATTTACACTTGACCAGCTGTAATTAAAATTTTTCTCATAAAGTTCTTCTAATTTATCTGCATTGTAAGTTTCCTTACAAACTTCAATATCTTCTATTCTGTCAAGCCTCGAAACTACACATCTGCTATCTTCTGCAAAAGACACTAAATAAAACCTTCCACAGCTTATGTCATAACGAACTTTATAGGGCCTTAACATCTGCTGCGAAGTTTCATTACATACAGCTCTAGAAAGATTATACTTAAGTTTGATGTATTTTCTTTTATGTATAGCCTTTATAATCTCCCAAAGAATATGTTCTTCAATTACAGGATGAAAATGCAGATTATTATATTGAAAATAGTCTTTTGTCTCTATACTTATGTTTCTTTCATATTCAGCATAATCCTTTAAGCTCTGTTCACAGTAATAGCCTGCTGTCACAGGAAAAGTAATGTTTTTGAATAAAGCTGCTGCAGTAATAAGTTCTTCAATTTCCTTATTATCAAGTTCCTTAAAAATATCATCAGCTATAGTATAATATTTTGCTCTTTTTATTGTTTCACATTGAAGTATTCCAAGATTGCTGCACATCTCATCAAGCTTTCTTTCTACAGTCTTGCTGCTGATATTATCATAAGATATAGCACCCTGTGCAATTAAACCTTCTTCAATTTCTCTAAAACAGCAGGACTTATCTTTAGTATTTAAAAACATCAAAAGACTAAAATATAATATTAAATCTGACTTTGTAAAACTCTTTGTCATATATGTTTTTACTAAAAAATTCTCTGTATTTCTTATAGAATCATATGTCAAGGCTAAAAGCTTGTTTCTTCCATCCATATCTGTTCTTATAAATTCCGCTTCAACATACTGCTGTATCCTTCTTATTTCATAGCTTACCTTTCTCGAACTCAGCTTTCTTTTTCCTTCTAAACCCTCTCTAGAAAAGCATCCATATAGAAAAACGTCTCTTAGTATTGACCTAATTATATTGTAATGTTTTATAAAATCACTGAACATTGAATGCTTCCCCCTTTTTTTATGTTTTTAATTTTTATATCTAACTTCTCATATGATTTTCTAACTTGTTCCTCATTAATTAAAGTATATCCTACATAGGGTAAATTTTACAGACAAAAAGTTTGCAAAAATGATTTGCAAACTAAAAATATCATATTTAATAATTTATCTCTTACCTTTAATTGCAATATTTATCCTCTTTTCAATTACTTCATATATATCTTCGCATTGATCATTAATATCATATATTGTATGAATAGTATCTTTTAATTCATGCCTTTTGGGCTTTACTATAGGTGAATTAGTAAGAATATTTACTGAGTAAGATAAATCATAAGAAGTACGTGCAAGCGTCTCAAGTGTACTCAATAAAGGTGTAATATTATTGCTAATAAACTTTTGTTCACAGGGATCTAAAGGTAATTCACATAACCCGCTTTTAAGAGAATTTATATTGTTAATTGCACTTAAAGGCTCACTTAAACTAGAATTTATATCAGACAATATATTTGACGAAGTACTAGAAGTATCTGCTGAAGATGTATTTGAAGATGTATTTTCAGATGACTTTGAAGGAGATGTATTTTCAGATGATTTTGATGGAGAAGTATCTTTAAGATTTTCATTTGAATGATTATATCTAGAATTTTTATTATTCATTTTAGTATTCCCCAATAATAATTACTATTATATTATACATGTATTACATGTTGAATATTACAAAGAAAATATGCTTATCTTAAAAGAAAATGACTGCTGCATCAAAAACTTAATGCAGCAGTCATTTGGTTTTTATGATTTATTTTAAAAACTTTAAAACATCAGCTAATTTTTCTAAGTTAAAAATCTCATCCAAAATTATTTCTAAATTATAAGCTTCAGATTTTTCTATTTTTACTCTTATTTCAGAAGGCAAAATTCCAAACTTTTTTGTCAGCAGTTTTGTAACATTTTTTAAAAGTTCTTGTTTTGAACCTTTTTCAATTCCCTTTTCTATACCTTTTTCAACTCCATATTCATATGGATCTTTAAATAAAGCTGATGACATATATATTTCCTCCTTTATAAATTTTTTCACTTTTTCAAACTTATCCTTTGAATAGTATTTTTTAATACATTCTGCAGTTAAATAATAAAAGTCTTTATCTTCTAAGCTTTCCGTTAATTGAAGACATTCCGCTATATGCTCTTCATCTGTTTCATTTCCATGCTTCATAAATACTCTTAGCGGAAATAGAACTTCTTTGCCTTCTTTTGTAAAATCATATTTATTAAATTCATATACTTTAACAATTTTATATTTATACTTCATTATTAGTTCATTCTGTACAGTTGACTCAAAACCATCTAATATATTCTTTGTACTAGCCTCTTTCAGTATTACAAGTACTTGATATATTGGTAAATCCTCATTTTGATATATATAAATGAAGTATCTAAGCATTCTTTTTATCATTTCAGAATTACTTTTAAAATTAGATTCAAATTCCATATGCAATATGAACTTTTCGTTCTTTAAATTAACTTTTGCTATATAATCAGCCTTATTCATATCTGCCATAGATAATTCTGCAAATTTCAAATCTAGTTCTTCAGCTTCTTCTATTTCTGGTATTGCTAATGAAGCTAATATTTTGCAATCTTTCCTCTCAAGGTTTTTAATAGTTTCATCATATGCTTGATTTCGTACATTTTCACTGCCAGTTTCTATACCTTTTCTAACCATGTTTGTGTCTCCTATTATAGCAAATTTTACTTTTATTATCTACATAAATTATGGATAATATTCGGTTAGTAGTAATTTTTATATTCAACGATTACAAATACCTGCCAATGCTTGCTACTACATATTAAAAGCAAATTACTGCTGCATCAAAAACTTAATGCAGCAGTAATTTGGTTTTTATTATTTATTTAAAAAGCTTTGTAATATCATATAATTTCTTGTTAATAAAAATTCATATACCATTTACCATTAATCTTTTTTAATACTGCAGTATTAGTAAAATATTGATCATTAGAGTGATCTGTAGTAGTTTCACTTTCTGTAAATGTAACAATAGCAGTATTATGAGTTATTGAAATAACATTAACAGGATCAACAGCAAAGATAAAATTACTGTTAAAACCATATTGTATTATTAATTTTTTTTCTGAATTATATATTAATGGATCAGTTGTATCCATTATTGACATTACTTTGTTTATATCTTTTTGATTTAAACCATCAATAAATGTGTTTATTACATTCTGAATATTTGCTATTTCTGTATCTTTATCAAAGTTTATTGCTTCTTCTGCCTCACTGCTTACAGCACCAGTTCCGCCTAATATATAGAAGTTTGTTATTCCTTTATTAGTGTAGTTTACCTGCTGTGTATCAAGGTTGTTTTCATCAGCAAGTACTATAGAAGCATTTAATTTAGCAGCTAACTGGCTTCCGCATAATGCATCAGGAAAGTCTTTTCCAGAAGCTAAAACTACATTAGTAGTATCTAATTTAAATGTTGTAAATACATTCATAGAAGTTTCATATCTGTTTGCACCAGATATTCTTTGTATGCTGGCTGAAGGAAGTTTAGTATTAATTGAATTTTCTACATCACTTGAAACTACACCTGTCCCGCCAACAATATATACAATTGAAGGTTTTATTACAGATAATTCATCTTCTATTGATGATGGTAAACTATTTGCTGCTGTAAGAAGAATAGGATATCCATTTATAGCAGCTATGCTGGAAACACTGAGTGCATCTGGAAAGCTGTATGCATTTGCAATGAATACAGGAGTTCCTTCTGGAGCATTTAAAGATTCTGTAATAGAATTGTTTGTTTCTATTCTATCTTGACCTGCAAGTCTAGTAACAATATAACCTTTATTTTTTAATGTGTCTTCTGTATCTTTACTAACAGCACCTATACCACCAAGTATATAAACATTACCTTTTTCTTTTAAATGACTATATATATAATCTAAAGTATCCTGACTGTCAGATAAATTTCCAGCCATTAAAATTGGTGCATTAAGCTTTTTTGCTAATGTACTGCCGCTTAATCCATCAGGAAAGTCATAACCAGATGTAAGTATTACATTATCTAAGGTAGTACCTGAAACCACTTTATCTGCAATAGCTATAGAAGTTTTAAACCTATTAACTCCCTGTACCCTGGTAATATTTTTTATTGGCGTTTCAGCTTGTACACTTGCAGCATTAGAAATTTGAACTAAAGATGATAGTAATAAAAGAGAAAGAGTAGATGCAATAATTCTTTTTTTTAACAATTTTAATTCCCCCTTAAAATAATTTATTTTTAATTGTATCATAATTTTTTACCTATAAAATTAATAAATTAATATTATGGATACATTTACAAAAAAGATTTCATTGTACTATATTCAGTCACAAAGTTTCATTAAATTTAACTTTTAGGATCCATCATTGTACCTATAAACAAAGGAAGTTTTGTTTCATTATCTATTATGGCATAAACAAATGGACGATTAAGTATAACTCTTTTAGGTATTGCTGCAGCCCCTACACCCTCTTCCATCGAAACAGCTGCAGCTTTTGTTCCTTGAGTATCTACTGAAATAAAAGTCTTATGAATTACATTACCTATATAAAGATTTCCCATTGTACTATTCCCCATTTTTGAAAAATTTGCATTTCCTTTATCAAAGCAGTCACTAAGTCCCATCCGTTTTAAAGGTTCAACTAATTTAATATTGTATTCTGATTTGAATATAGGAAGTTCAGTAACCACAGGTTCTTCTGATTTAGTTTCTATTAGTTTTATGAATTGATCTCCTGAAAGTGAAGATATATAACTATCTATATTTACACTAAAATTAGGCAAAAGAGCAACAAAACTGTATTTACCATCTTTATATGGTTTTATAAATCCTTGTGCTTTATCATCTTTTAAATAAATACTTTCACTTGAGAACATGAAATCTACTTTTTTGTTTGATCCATCTGCTAATTCAAAGTTACCTTTTCTCACAGCTTCTTGAGCATAAACTTTTTCCCACTGAGCATCAAAGTAAATAGCATTAATTAAATACATATTATCATTCTTATTTATACTATCAACAATTTTGTCTATATTGTTCCCAGTATTTGATTTAACCCAATTATTTATATCATTAACTGTCTGATTTGAAGAAAAATCTGATTTATATGCTGCAGCATGATAGTAATCTGCATTAGTTTGAATAAAATCTTTCTTTATATTGAGGCTTTTATCATTTCTATACCATATTGAGTTTGCTATGCTGACTTTTGAGCTCTCAGTATTTGTCAACTGGCCATAAAGAGTATTATAATAAGAATTTAACTCATTTATATTAATATCTTTTTCCCCAAGCACGTTTTCAAATTCTTTAAGTGTATTCCCATCTGCTCCATTAGCTGTCATGCCAAGTGATAAATAAACAGAAGGCGGTGAAATTAGTGAATTCTTACCTTTTGTATAGGACCGTTTAAACAAATCTATTGAAAAGTCAGCAGTAGACTTTATAAACTTTTTACTTAGCTCAACATTATTTACATTTCTAGGAGTGACCCCTTCCATAAGATTACTCTCAGCATGTACTAACAGTGTAGATTTCATTTGAATTAATATACCATTAATGATTATTATGAAAGTAATAACAGCTGCTGTAGAAAGAATAGCTATAAATTTATGTCTTTTAAAACTTATTTTTTTTATATTTTTTGTTTCATTTATTAGTTTTAACTTAGACTCTTCCAACATATCAAGCTTATCTAAGTTTGTTTCAGTTATTTTTTTCAAATCCTCAATATTTTTCATTTTTCACTCCTCCTTTAACGATTCTTTAAGTAGTGCAAGTGCTCTTTTGATTCTAACCGATATTGTGTTATTTTTTTCCTTAAGCATTTTTGATATCTCAGATACACTCATCTCTTTATAATATCTCAGCAGTATAACCTGATTGTACTTTTCAGGAAGGTTATATACTGCATTTAAGAGTTCTACTGAATCCTGACTTTTATACTCAGCTAAAGCTTCATCGTCTGATACATACTCTAGTGATATATATTCACTGTTAACAATTTCTCTATATGAAGATTTTCTCATGTAATTTTTACATATATTTATTGCAATTTGTGTTACCCATGTTTTTTCGCTGCTATCTCCCCTAAAATTATTATATGATTTATAGACTTTGTACAAAGTATCCCATGATGCTTCATCAGCAAGATGAACATCCTTCAAAATCATGTAACACAACCTTGTTACATCTTTTGAATATTTACAAATAAGTTCTTTTATATCTGGTTCGTTTTTTTCTACATCCTGTACAGTTTGGAAAATAAAAAACATATCTACTATCCCCCTTCACCTTATTAGACACTCTAATTTAGTAAAATGTGACAAGAAAATTTTATTTATTTTTAAATTTACAAAAAACCAGCATAACCCCTTAAATGGTAATGCTGGTTTTATTTCTTTAATATATAACTATTCTCGGTCTCAAAGTTCCACTAAATTTCTAAAAGAAGCTTCTCTCCGCTATCATTTATAAATTAAGTGGAACTAAATGTGACGAGAAAAGTATAACTATTTAATCTCTTTTCTAATCTTTAATCTTATACCAAGTTCATCTGAAATTTTCTGGCAGGCTGCAATGTCTTCTGCTGGTAAACAGTCTACAACTGAAAACTGTACATCTTTTACATAAGCTTTGCTTTTTACTGCAAAATCAAGAATTGCTGGAAAAGCATCTAGACCGTATTTACTGTGGCATACATCATCATATTCTTTTGCATTTTTTGCATTAAGGCTTATTGAAATGCTGTCAATAAGTGATTGAAGTTTTGGAGTAATATCAGTATTATAGATTTTGTTAGCTAGACCATTTGTATTTATTCTTATATTTATATTACTTTTTTCTTTTACTGCTTTACTTGCAGCTAACACTTCATCAATTCTTTCAAGAGGCTCACCAAAGCCGCAGAAAACCAGCTGTTTATATTTATTTAAATCTCTTGAAAGAATATCTTTTATTATTTCAGAAGAATCAGGCTCTTTTTCCAGCCATAAATCATCCTTAAATGCTCCTTTTACATTTCTTACACAAAATTCGCAGGCATTTGGGCATTTATTTGTCACATTAACATATAAGTTATCATCAATTTCATAAGTAATTGTCATTTTTCTTCATTCCTTTATTATTTAAATTTTTCTATATAATATTATAACATTTTTTATTAATTTATCTATAGTTATTAACGGAATTTGTTGTATAATATCATTATGTGACAAGGAAGGTATAACCTAAAGTTCACCGAAATGCTTTTAAAACGTTTTGTACCTTTGTGAAAGGAATGATGAAATATGATTAGTATAACCATATTTTTGACAGCAGTAATATTGGTTTCTCTTATATTTGCACTAACTAATGGTTTAAATGATGCAAGTTCTGTAGTTGCTACTTTTATTACCAGTGGAGGTGCAGCACCGCTTCAGGCAATTTTGCTGGCTTCTTTTTTTAGTCTTTTAGGTGCACTTCTTGGTGGAAGTGCTGTGGCAGATACAATTTCTAAATTGATGGATATACCTGCAGGACCATCATTATTAAAAATACTTCTAGCTGCTATTTTAGGAGCTGTTTTATGGAATTTTACAACCTGGAAGCTTGGACTTCCTTCAAGCTCAACACATTCTCTTGTTGGAGGAATAATTGGAGCAGTATGGATTTCCAGCGGCAGAAGCCATATTAATTGGGGAATAAATGAGCTTTTAAGCAGCAGTCATCATCTTACTGGAATAGTTAAAATTATAGCAGCATTAATATTTTCACCATTTCTTGGCTTTATTATTGCTTTTATAATACAAAAAATAACTAAAGTACTTTTTAAAAATGCCAAATTCACTTTAAATAAAAAGATAAATAGAGCTCAATGGCTTATGTCTGCTGCATTAGCATACAGCCATGGTGCTAATGATACTCAAAAAATAGTAGGTATAATAACTTTAGCTTTGTTTGCAGGTGGTAAACTTACAGTAAATGCTGCACCATTTAGTATAAAAGCTGCAGCTGGTATTATAATGTTCTGCGGTACAATGCTTGGAGGCTGGCCTATTATGAAAACCATTGGAAGGAGAATATATACAATAAGACCAATCCACAGCATTAATTCAGAAACAGCTTCGGGAATTTCACTGCTGATGGCAACGGTACTTGGTGCTCCTGTATCAACTACTCATGTAGTAGTTGGAAGTGTTATGGGTGTTGGTGCTGCTGATGAGTACAGAATGGTACATTGGAATATTGCCAAGGGAATAATTTCAGCTTGGGTAATTACAATTCCATTATCTGCATGTGCTGCATCATTTATTTATTTTATAATATCTTCAGTTACAAAGTTTTTCTAATTTCTAAAATAAGCTTCTATATGCTTTGATTTATAAATTAAATGACACTAAGAAAGTATAAGCAGGGGGTATTTTTTATGAAGGATAAAAAATTAATAGATAAATTATTTCCACCAAAATATGATTTTTATGGAATGCTGAATACTCAAGCAGAACTTTCTGCATTAACTGTAACGAGCCTTTTAAACTGGGTTAAGAATGGTAATGAAAATGAAAAAGAAACTTTAATTAAAAGTTCTGAGAAATGCGATGAGGTAAGGCTTAATATGGAACATGATTTAACAGAAGCATTTTCAACTCCGTTTGACAGGCAGGATATATATGCTATTTCTATTGAAATGGATAAGATTGTAGAGTTTGCAAAATCAACTCTGCTGGCTATGGAAGCTTTTGAAGCAAAATCAGATGATACTATAATAAATATGATTATAAACCTTAACGAAGGCACCAATCATCTTTATTCTGCAATTAAAATGCTGGAAAGTGACACTTCTAATACAGAAAATGAAATTGCAGCAATAAGGAAAGTCCAAAATAACATTGAAGACTACTATAGAGAAGGTATGGCTGCAGTTTTTAAAAGCAATGATGCAATGTATGCATTAAAGCAGAGAGAAGTATATCATCATATTAAAGATGCAGGTACTAATCTTGGCTATGCTGTAGATAAATTTCATAGAATTGTTGTAAAAATTATATAAATTTTCAGGCTATATTTTCATTCTATAGCCTGCTCCCCATACAGTTTCAATATATTGCGGATTTGAAGCATCTGACTCGATTTTTTCACGAAGCCTTCCAATATGAACAGTTACAGTAGCATTGTCTCCCATTGCTTCAAGTCCCCAAATTGTTTCAAAAAGTCTTTCTCTATCAAATACTTTATTAGGATTTTCAGCTAAAAAAAGCAGAAGTTCAAATTCTTTTTGTGGCATAATAACTTCATTTCCATTTACAAAAACTCTTCTGGAATCTTTTTGTATTTCTAATCCTCTTATTATAATAATATCGTTTTTCTTTTCTTTACTGAATCTGCTCTTTAATCTTTCATAATTTTCAATATGCGACTTTACTCTTGCAACTAACTCATTAGGACTAAAAGGTTTCGTTATATAATCATCTGCTCCAAGACTTAAACCTTTTATTTTGTCTATTTCTTCTTTTTTTGCAGAAACCATTAAAACAGGAATGTCTTTATCTTCTCTAATACTTCGCAAAATTTCAAAACCATCACATTTAGGCAGCATAACATCAAGTATCAAAAGATCATATTCATTTTCTTTTATAGCTTTTAGTCCTGCCAAGCCATCAAGACATATAGTAACTTCAAACCCTGAGATTTCTAGATAGTCTCTTTGAAGCTTTGCAATGCTTAAATCATCCTCAACAATAAGTATTTTTTTCATCTAAAATCCTCCCGTCCTGTAATACCATATATTTTTACTGTGCTTTAGCAAGAGATATAAGAATACTTGTACCTTCATTGCCATGGCTTAATGCCCATATTTTCCCTTTATGACCTTCTACAATTTGCTTTGCAATAGCAAGTCCTAGTCCGCTTCCTTTAGTCTCACTTCGTGCTGCATCACCTCTGTAGAACCTGTCAAATATTTTATTTACATCTTCTTCACTAATTCCTGCACCATTGTCTCTGATTTCTATAATAATGCTTAAATTAGTTTCTCTTAAGCTTATAATAATCTCACCTTGATCTTTATCCATGTATTTATGAGCATTATTAATTATATTCATAATAACTCTTCTCATTCTTTCTCTATCAATTATAACATAATTTTCATTTTTTAACCCATTTTCCATATGAATTTTGATATTATCTTTTGCAAGCTCTTCTGAACTCTCAAAAATACAGTATTCAAAGTATTTAACTATATCTGTTTTTTCATACTTAAATGGAATCTGATTCAAATCTAATTTAGAATACAAAAGCAGATCATCAATCATTACATCCATGAGTTCAGCTTTTGAATATATAGTATTTAGGTAATCCTCCTGTTTTTCCGGAGTATTTGCAATTCCATCTAAAATGCCCTCAACATATCCCTTTATGGAGGTTATAGGAGTTTTTAAATCATGAGATATACTGGACACAAGCATTCTTCTGTTATCATCATACTTCATTTTCATATTAACTGAATCCTTCAGCTGAACACGCATCTTTTCGAAGTCCCTGCATAAGTCACATATTTCTTTATCTCCATCCTCCATTATTTCAAATTCCAAGTTACCGCTGCTTATTTCTGCAGCAGCATTTTTCAATGCTTTTACAGGTTTAATTATTCTTTTTGAAAGCAAATAAGACATAATAACATTAGTAATGATAAAGGATAAAATAAATACTGATATAATCATCGCTGCAAACTTCTCTATTGAATTTTGATTGCTGATTATAGGTGCAAATAATATTACATTACCTTTATCTCCATTCTTAAATGCAAGTGGAATAATACTAGCAGTATAAGACTTATCATTAATTATTATTTTATTCTTAGATAATTTATTATCAAATGATAAACATTTTTCAACATCAAACTTACTTACATTTATAGTTGAAAATATAATATTATCATTTTTTAAAATAACAGCTTCGCCATTGAATTTTGAAAGTTTTTCTTTTATATTTTTTTGGAATTCATCCTGCTCTACAGCATCTGGATTTTGTTTAAGGATGCTGCTGCTGGTATTAATGAGCTCATACTTAATATCTAAAATTTTATTAAAATTATCTGTGCTTAAATCATTATTAAAAAACGAAGTAGAAACAATTATATAAACAAAAGAAATTATAAAGGTAAATACTATTGGTAATATAATTGTTATAGAATTTGTAAGTATCAGACGTTTTCTTATATTCATTTTTTCACCACTTAGCTCTAAATTAATTAATATTCCTTTTTATCGAAGAAATAAAAACTGCCTGTAAATAATATTATAGCATAACTTAGCATAAGAACAAATTCACGAA
>JAUZPN010000098.1 GCA_030705885.1 Bacillota bacterium
TAAAGTGTACCCTTTGTCAAGGACATTTTAAAAAGAAGGGATAGTATATTTTATACTAATGTTGTTATATTTATTTATTGTTTTCAATTTTTAATAAACCTTTTAAAGGGTATGTTTTTGTAACAAGATATTGATAGTATTCATTAGGTGATAATTTGGCTAGTTTCCATTGATATCTTTCATTATTGTAGTAATCCATCCAGTCATCAATAATGCCTTTAACCTGGCTAAATTCTACACATTCACTAAGGTCTATTTCATCTTTCATATGACCAAAGAAGCTTTCCTGTGGTGCATTATCCCAACAGTTACCTCGACGAGACATTGATTGTCTTAAGCCTTTATCCTTTACAAGTTGTATAAAGCTACAGCTTGTATAATGGCATCCCTGATCACTATGAATCATAGTTTCTGTTGTCAGCGATATACCATGCCTATCAATCATCTGATTGATGCTATCTAATACAAAGTCAACTTCCAAAGATTCACTTAATACATAAGAGAGTATTTGCTTTGTATATGCGTCTAATATAGTTGATAAATAACAAAACACACCATTATACGGAACATATGTTATATCCGTTAGCAGGACCATTCTTGGACCATATGATGTAAACTCTCTCTTGAGCAGATTATCTGCTACATTGTTTGTCTTTATTGCTTTTGCCATTCTACGGTATGGATTAGCTTTTCGAATAGGGCAGAATAATCCATATTTCTTCATTAGTCGGCGGATTTTCTTAACATTCATTATTATTGGCCGTTCTTGATGTAATAGTCTCATATATATGCCCTTAGCTCCTTTATCGTATCCTCTATAAGTATATGCAGCAAGAATACTATCAAAGTCCGCCATATCCTGTAGTTCTTGCTTATTGCGCTGATCAACCGCATTAACCCATCGATAATATCCTGAGCGAGATACTCCTGCTATATCACATAACATCGAAACCGACAGAATGTTATTGTCTTGACTAGCAACCTCGTATATTATTTCAAACTTGCTTCTAGGCTCTTCCATAATTAGTCTTTCCTCTTTGAATTGTCTGCTTTTATAATTTTTTTTAAAAACTCAACTTCTTGCCGAAGATACTGAAGCTCATGTTGCATATAATCAATTGATTTCGCTGATACATTTGTTGTATTAAGTGATTCTATTTTCATACGTTTAGTTCTATTAGATCCTTCTGTAAAGCCATCCCCAGACAAAGCTTGTCCTTTAATTCTTTGCACCAAACTGTCAATTCGTTTCTGTCCGAACATTTCTGGGTTATATCCTAATTCTTCTAATATTTTTCTTGGAGCAATGCCCACTTGATATTTAATCCAAAAATCTTCTTTAAACTTAACAGTATGACTTAACTTATATTTTGTTACATTTAAGGTATATGGATTGGACTTTAACTCCTTAATCTCTTTTGCACTGTACTCTTTCATAAAATTCTCCTCCAGACGTTCTAATTATATAACAACATCCGTCATAGCGAACAGTACACTTTCCCATTGTCCATCTTTTTGAGTTTATCCCCTCCTATGAGTGTCTACTTTTAAGGATCCCTTCTTTATTTTGTGTCCACTCTATAGGGTACATTATAATATAAGACCTTCTTTTAGACCTTTTTTAATGCCTTCCTCTATGCCTTTTTCCTTACCATACTCATAAGGATCCTTAAATAATGCTGATGACATATAGATCTCCTCCTTAATTAATTTGTTAACTTTTTCAAATTTATCATTTGAATATAATTTTCTAATACATTCTACTGTTAAATAATAAAAATCCTTATCTTCTAAGTTTTCTACTAATTTAAGGCACTCTGAAAGATGATCCTCATGAGATTCATGTCCGTGTTTCATAAACACCCTTAAGGGATATAAAACTTCCTTGACAATCTTAATGAAGTCATATTTGTTAAGCTCATATATTTTAACAACCTTATATTTATAATTCATTATAAGCTCATTTTGAACAGAGGATTGAAAACCATCTGAAATATTTTTTGTTTTGGGTTCTTTAAGTATAACAAGCACTTGATATATAGGTAAATCTTCATTCCAGTAAATATAAATATAATACCTAAGCATTCTTTTTAACATTTCAGAGTTGTTTTTGAAGTTAGATTCAAATTCCATGTGGAGTATAAATTTTTCATTCTTCAAATTAACTTTTGCAATATAATCTGCTTTGTTCATGTCAGCCATAGATAATTCAGCAAATTTTAAATCCAATTCTTCAGCTTCTTCAATTTCAGGTATAGCAAGGGAGGCTAATGTTCTACAATCCTTCATTTCAAGATTTTTAATTGTTTCATCATAAGCTTGATTTCGTGCAGTATCAGCACTAATTTCTATATTTTTTTAACCATGTTATTGTCTCCTATTATAGCAAATTTTACTTTTATTATCTACATAAATTGCAGATTGTATTCCATAAAGGAGAAAGCATTTTATGAATCTAAATATGACAAGGAAAGTATAAACTACAAAGACAAACACAAAAAAAGAACAGGAACGTAATGAATTGCATTGTACAATATTACACCTACAGGAGATGGTGAAGTTAATGCAATTTATTTTGATGAAAATGTATGGCTAACTCAAGATATGAGTACAACACTTTACGAAAAGAGACTTTTTACTATTACAGAGCATTTAAAGAATATATTTTCAGAAGGTGAATTGGAGGAAACTTCAGTATGTCGGAAATTCCGACGAACTGGTTCTGACGGAAAAGAATATAATACTAAGTTTTATAACTTAGAGGAATTTTGAAAAAACTCAGACATTTAAAAAAAGGAAAGAAATGTGCCAAAGCATATTCTTTCCTTTCTAACCTATATTAAACTAACTGGAACAATCAATTCATTGGCAGTAAAAGCTGATAGTTTATTTGCCATACAAAGAATTGCTCCTGTACTTCGTATTAAGGATGAATTATCAAGCAATTTAAATACTCTTGTTAATTGTGAAGGAGGATTCCCTGTTTTTTTAATCTCAATAGGGAATAGCTTTCCATCCTTCTCTATTACTATATCAATTTCTCGTGCATCTTTATCTCGGTAATAGTAAATGAATGGTGTTACAGCAGAGTTGTAATAAGACTTTATAATTTCACTGACAACATAATTTTCAAATATTGCTCCGTTCATAGCACCTGATTCTAATGTTTCTGCAGAAGACCATTTTGTAAGGTATGAAACCAAACCAGTATCGTAAAAATAAAGTTTAGGCGTTTTAATTGTTCTCTTTAAAGTGTTATTTGAAAATGGATGCAGGTAGAATATAATTCCTAAGGTTTCAAGTATCCGAAGCCATTTTTTAGCAGTAGTTTGATCTATCTCAGCATCCCTTGCTATATCAGCATAATTAACCAGCTGAGATGTTCTTGCAGAGACAGAGACAATAAATTTGAAAAATGCAAGACTATCAATGCTTCCGGATATTTCTTTAACATCTCTTTCAATGTATGTGCTTACATAGCTGCTATAAAAAATGTTGTTATCTAAATAAGCTCCACTAACCAAGGATGGCATACTTCCTTTATAGATTCTTTTGAAAATATCTATAACAGTTTTAGGTTCAATGTCCTTTTGCTTTTCAGCTAGTAAGGAAAAATCAAGACTAAATGGTTTAGGATTGTTTTGATTGTATATTTCATTTTGTGAAAGTGAAGATAAGTTTAAAACAGCAACTCTACCTGCCAAACTCTCTTGAACTCCCCCCATAAGTTTAAAAATCTGAGAACCTGTAAGCCAAAATTCTCCAGGGGTATGATTTTTATCAATCATTATTTTAATATATGTGAACAATTCAGGTGCATATTGTACTTCATCTATAAGAATAGGAGTTTTATATACTTGGAAAAACATATCAGGATCGGATTTTGCTAAACTTCTTGCATTTAAATCATCAAGGCTGACATAAGCTCTGTCTGTGCCTTTCATAAGGTTTTGAAGCATAGTAGTTTTTCCAACTTGTCTTGGACCTGTTATAAGAATAGCAGGATATTCTTTTGTAAGCTTTAAAACGATGTTTTCCATATCTCGTTTAATATACATTTGTAATCCCCCTTCGGCTAATATTTGCAATAAATTAATTATAGCCGAAACATTGCGATTTGTCAATATATCGCACTAAAGTATAAGTATGGCGGATTACTTTGTTTATACTATCCTCGGTTATAAAGTTCTAATAAATTGCTAAAAGAAACGTCTCCTTGTTATCGTTCACAAATTAATTGGAACTAAATGTGATGAGGAAAGTATACCATAAATGTAATTTTACGAGTCAGCAATAGTAAAATTATTATTTATGAAAATATTTAATCAATTGGAAGACATTATTGCTAAATATTTAAAATTTATTTACGAATATATGTTATATAGGAAGGATTTTTAATTAATTTATAGAAATAAAATAATGTTGTATTAAAAAATATGATACTGAGGAGTTTATTGCAGCAATGACAACAATACTTAAAGTAAGCATCATACAACTTACAATACATTCCTTATGAAAGGAGATTTTTATTATGATTGAAAAGGCTATACTAATTGCTACAACTGCACATCAAGGTCAAATGGATAAAGCAGGACAACCTTATATTTTACATCCTCTTAGGGTAATGTTATCTAGACAGGATGAAACTGAAAGAATATGTGCAGTACTTCATGATGTAGTTGAAGATACTGATGTTACATTAGAGTACCTAAGGAATGAGGGCTTTTCAGAGGAAATATTAGTGGCTATAGATGCCCTGACTAGACGAAGAGGCGAAAGCTACAACAAATTCATAGATAGAGTTATTGAAAATAGGATAGCTTGTTATGTAAAACTTGCGGATTTAAGTGATAATATGAATTTATCAAGAATTAAAAATCCTGCAGAAAAGGATTATGAAAGAATTGAAAAATATCTTGAAGCTACAGATAGGATACTTGATGCACTTGGTAAATGGCATAAGGTTACTAACTAAGCACATATATTATCCACAGCACAACCATGGATGAGGATAGTGACAAGCTACTTTGTAATTAAAGTATAAAGTTCAAATATCAAAGTTCAAATTATGAATGATTTCCTTCGTAACCCAAGAAATCTATAAATTTAGATTTTCAGACGATAGGGAGGAAATCATCATTAATTGAACTTTTTTTGTAATTTAATTAAATACTTTAACTCTTTGATCTAGTGGCTGGAATTGCTTTTCATCGGGTTTACCTGTTGGTTTTCCAAATGGCATTTGAGCAATGAGTTTCCAGTTTGCTGGTATGTTCCATTCTTTTTTAACATCATTTTCTATAATTTCTCCATAGTGCTGAAGTGATGCACCAAAGCCTTCAATTTCTAATGCAGTCCAAATAACAAATTGATGCATTCCACTGGACTGTTGTGACCAAATAGGAAAATTATCTTTATAAAGGACAAAATTTTCTTGGAGTGCTTTAACTACATCAGCATCTTCAAAGAATAAAACTGTTCCATAACCGCTTTTAAAGGAATCTATCTTAGCTTCAGTTGTGCTGAAACTTTCTGCAGGTACTATTTTTCTTAAATCTTCTTTTGCTATATCCCATAATTTATCATGATGTTTTTCAAGTAATAAAACTAATCTTGCACTTTGAGAATTAAATGCTGAAGGTGTATTTTTAACAGCTTGCTCAAGTATTTTTTTAATTTCCTCATCAGAAATTAATGATTCTTTGCTGATTTGGTAAAATGTACGTCTATCTGCTACTGCAGAAATAAAGTCTTTTTTCATGGTGTTCACACTCCTATATATTTTAAATTAATTATTATTAATTAATAAGAATTATCATATACTAATAATACTCCTATTTTATAAATTTGGCAATACTATTTATAAAATATTATACTAATAATGTGCTATACTATCCTCAGTCACAAAGTTCAATAAATTTCTAAAAGAAGCTTCACATCACTATCATTTACAAATTAACCACCCATGATGACTGCAGCACAACAATGGATGAAAATAGTGGCAGGCTATTTTCTAACAAAGTAGAACTAAATGTGTCCAAAGAAATTATAATATCATAATTTGTAGAAAATTATTCACAAAGTTCACATTAATTAAACAGGTTATCAACAGGCCAATTGTGGATAATGTGGATAAGCTATTATATTATTTTATATGCTGATTATTTAAAAATTTAATTAATTATAGTTAACTAAATGATTTAGAAAGAAATAAGTTATAATTTTTAAAGATAATTTGTTATAAAATATGGCTGAACAAATAATTGATTTAAATTATTTTAAACTTCGTAAACCTAGTATTTAAACCGTTTTAAGGCAAAATATATATTTTGCAAATTTGAGAACAGCATATTAATTTAATAATTAAGTTTATTATATATTTTTAGCATAGTTCTTTTTGTTTATACAAAAGTTTGAGAAAAAATATAATAATATTAAAAGTAATTGGAAAAATATAAATAAATAATTTTAAAAAAATATAAAGTTATTAACAAAAGTAGTGGATAAAAAACGAAAAATTGTGGACAAGTGTGGATAAAGCATAAAAGCTTAAAAATATCTGTGGATAACTAATGATACAAATAAATTTTTAATTAAATAGCCCACATAAAAATAACGTCGAAATATATAAAAATAAAGAACATAAAAATTCTTGAACAAAATAGGAAAATGTTGTATTATAGTTATACAAACATTAAGAACATGAGTTCGATTTATTATTAGATTAGGGGGGTGAATGCTGCTTTAGGACTTTCTTTCAGAAATTTAATGGAACTTTGTGACCGGAAATAGTATAAATGTGATTAAGGGAGTTAAAATGCAGCAAATTTATGAATTCAGAATATTTAAAAAAGCTTAATAATGGATGTGCATTTATGCCATACTATATTTCAAGTATGGGGAAAGTAACTAGAATATTTTATAAAGATGGCGGATATGAAGATGTTGGATATTCTGTTAGGAAAGTAATTAATGATTATTGTGCAATAAACTTGAGATGTATTAAGAGTATTAAAAAGCTTTGCAGAAATATTACAGGAAGAAAAACATTAATGCCTTTATACATTATGGAAAATGCAACATTAATTCCGGTAAAGACTATTAAGCCGGTTATTAAAGGTGATAATTGTATTGGATATATTAATATGGCTTATGTATTCAATGTCGATTTTACTAAGAGTGATTTTATATTGAATAGCGGATGTTCTATTCATTTTCTTGAAAATAGAGAAACAATAAAAAAGAGAATAGCAGATTGTACAATAATAGACAGGAGGCTTATGTCTATTTAAGATCATAGCCTCCTGTTTTTAAAGTAAAGTATAAATAAAATTATTTTATGTTTTCATAAGTTGAATTAATGAAATCAAATTCATCATCATCAGTTATTTCACCATAGGTATCTTCTGAAATTCCTGGATAGTAATATAGTACGAATTCTTCATTAGAATGTTGGTTTTGAATTATGATATATTTTCTGTCAAGTTCTTCATCCTGTAAAGTGGCAAGAACTTTATAGTGATCTACAGTATTTGTATTATCATTGTTAAGATCTAAAAAATAACTATCATGCAGAGTAATATTTATTTTTTTGTGGTCACACTTTTCTATATGGCTGCCTTTACGGCAGCCAAGGCAGCTGTCAAAATTACATTCTGCAGTGCAATTTAAGCATGCACAGCTGCTGCATTTTTGTAATTGAGTAATATTTTCACCATTAGTATATTTAAAATTTTTAAGTTTATCAATTCTGCTGTTATCATTAATAAAGCCTAAAACGCCGTCTTTTTTTTCATCAATTTCTGTTTGTTGTAAAAGATCCATATATTGTTTCAAAGAAGTGAGTTTATTCACATATTTTCTGTTGTCTAAAGTTTTTTTATCGAGAAAAGGAGAAATGTTATCAATAGCATAGCTGATATCTACATAAACTTTTCCAATAGTATTCTTTTCTTGGTTTATAAAGTCTAGAACTTTTCCCATTTTATCACCCTTACTGCTGTTTGTATTTTAGAAGTTCTGCATCTAAATCAGTTTCCTCAAGCTTTTTAAATTCACTTTCAAGTGAATTGTCAGTTCTTAAGTCAGCAAGTCCCTCAGCTCTTGATTCTTTAGCTTCAATTTTTCTTTCAATGTCATCTAAATTAATTTTATTATTTTTTGTGTCAACGTTAGCTAAAATTTCATTTACTTTATTGCTTGCTTCTGCATTGTTATATCTAGCAGCAGCTTCATCTCTGTAACTTCTTGTTTTCTGAATTTCATCTTCTAATTCTCTAAGTCTATTTTTAATTGTTTCAGCTTTTGCTTTTGCATCAGTATAGCTTGTTTGCAGGCTTGAACAGGTTTTGTCAGCTTCCAGCTTTTTAGCTAATGCTGCCTTAGCTAATTCTTCATTTCCTTTTGATAAGGCAAGTTTAACTTTGCTGTCATAATCTTGAGATTCAGCTGTAGCTTTTTCTATTTTCTTTTCAATTTCATGAACATTTCCAAGAATTTGAGCAGAAGACAATTTTGCTGTATTTAAGCTTCCCTCCATATCTCTGATTTTTTGGTCTAAAAGTTCTATTGGATTTTCGATTTCGTCAATTGCACCGTTAACCTTTGCCTTAAAAATATTTGACAATCTTCCCATAACACCCATTTTAAAAACTCCTCCTAATAAAATTTAATTTTTATATAAATATCAAAGCAAATAATAAATTTGCAATGAAATTTTTGAAATGAAATATATTATTTCTTTTTAAAACCTTTGTATATAAAATAAATTATAGCAATAATTACGATAGCTGCTATTAAATCCACAACTCCCGATGAACCACTACTGCTGCCATAATGGCTGCTTGAATGCCATGGTATAGGAATATAGCTTCGGCTGCTCCCGCTGCCTACACTGCTTCCAGAGCTGCTGTTTCCAGATGAAGAACTTGAACTACTAGATCCGCTTGAAGATTTTGGAGCACTGAAACTGCCAGATTTACGTCCTCCAGAAGAGGACTTTGAGGTACTTGATTTACCACTGCTCGAAGAAGATTTTGGCGAACTAAAACTTCCAGACTTACGCCCGCTTGAAGAAGATTTTGGCAAACTAGATAGTCCCTTAGCATAAACGTACATTGTACTGCTATTATTCAGTTTGTTTGAATTATAGATTGATAATCCAGGGCAGATTACATTTACAATTATAAACATAAAAGCAATTATAATACCTGCTGCAAAATTTCGTTTTTTAATTTTTTTCACCCCCCTTAAAGTCTAATGATAAGTATATTATCATTCTATTATACTATAAAATAAAAAAATAGAGTACAGGTACTTTTACTTTATAAATAATAATTGTATACTTTCCTCATCATATTTAGTTCCATCTAATTTATAAATGACAGCAGAGGAGCTTCTTTTAGAAATTTAGTGAAACTTTGTGACTGAGGATGGTGCATGTCAATGAAAATAAGTATACAGTATAATGTACTATATAACAAGTATTAAATAAACTCTTATGATAATAAAAAATACAATATAGCAAAATGAGATTGGAGTAATCTCTTATTATCTTTTAATATCATTAATTTACTGCATATTTCACTATATAACTATATTATAAATAACTTGTAATAAGTTTTATTTTACTGTATAATGTAAACAAGTTTTTTAATTGATTGGAGGCATGGTAGTTATGGAAGGGAAATTTAATATTGAATATGTAAGAAAAATTGCTAAGGAAATTTCAAAAGCAAATATAGTTTCATATGAAGAACTACCACAATATGACTTGTTTATATCTCAGGTTACAGATTATTTAAATGATAAATTTCAAGATGAAAAATACACTAGCAATATCATTCAGAATTATATTAAAGGAGAAATAATTTCTAAGCCTCAGGGCGGTAAGAAAAGAGGATATACAAAAGAGCATTTAGCACAGCTTGTTTTGCTTAGTTATATGAGACCAATATTAGCTACAGAAGAAATAAAAAAAGTATTTTCTCTTGTTTTTAAAGATATTAATAATAGTGATGATGATATTCTGTCATGGGAAAAGGCTTATGAAGTATTTTCTGATATTCAGGAAAATGTTTATGAGGATTTTTTATCAGAGGAACATTTTAATGAAAAGGAGCTTTTAAAGCTTATAAATAAAAACAGTCTTAATGATAGGGACCAGGAGGGTGTGCTTGTATTTTTAGTTGTTATGACTTTAATAGCTCAAGCAAGTGCTATAAAGAAGCTTGCAAAAAGATTAGTTGATGAATACTCTGAAGATGAATAATAGGCTTTTTTAGGAAGGTGATAAACATGGAGGAAAAAGGAAAATTAAGTGTATATTCTGAAATTGGAACATTAAAAACAGTCCTTCTTCATAAACCAGGTGAGGAAATTGAAAATTTAGTTCCTGAGTATTTAGGACGGCTGCTTTTTGATGATATACCATATTTAAAAGTGGCAAGAAAAGAGCATGAAAACTTTACTAAAGTTTTAGAAAATCATGGAGTAAAGGTATATTATCTTGAAAATCTAGTTGCTGCAGCAGTAAAATGTAAGGATACTAAGGAAAAATTTCTTAATGAAGTTATGGAAGAATCAGATATTTATGATGACAATATTATTAAGGAATTAAAAAATTACTTAGCTAAATTGCCAGAAAAAGCTATGGTGGATAAAATTATGTCAGGTATAAGAAAAAAAGAAATAGGTATCAAAGAACAATATGATGAGTATCCTTTTATAATGGATCCTATGCCTAATTTATATTTCACCAGAGATCCCTTTGCTACTATCGGCAGGGGTATTACACTTAACTCCATGAGAACTAAAACAAGAAGAAGGGAAACTATTTTTGCAAAATATATATTTAAGTATCACCCTCAATTTAAAGATTTGAAAATTCCTCTTTGGTATGGAAGAAGAGAAAAGTATATGATTGAAGGTGGAGATGAACTGGTTCTTTCAAAAGATGTCATTGCTATTGGCAACAGTGAAAGAACAGATAAAGAGGCAATATTAAAGGTTGCTAAAAATATTTTAGAGGGTTCTGATAGTTTTACTACAGTTCTTATGTTTGAAATTCCTAAAACAAGAGCATTTATGCATTTAGATACTGTTTTCACAATGATAGATTATGATAAGTTTACTGTTCATCCTGGAATTGAAGGAAATGTTAAAGTTAATGCCATAACATATGATTATAAAAATAAGGAACTTAAAATAGAAGAAAATATCGACAGCTTGGATAGAATTTTATCAAAATATTTGAAAAGACAAGTAACACTTATATGGTGCGGCGGCGGTGACAGGGTTATTGCAGGAAGAGAACAATGGAATGATGGTTCTAATACTTTAGCAATATGCCCAGGAAAGGTCATCACTTATGAAAGAAACTATGTTACAAA
>JAUZPN010000099.1 GCA_030705885.1 Bacillota bacterium
ATAGCTTCAAGAGGTCCAAATACAGCTTCATCTGCTAGTATATCTGTTTCGACATTATCCGTAACAAATTTGAGTCCTTCAATATCAAATGCTTTAACTGGCTGCTCAACAAATTCAATATCATAACCTTTATCTTCAAGCTTTCTTATAATTCTTACTGCTTCCTTGGGCTTCCATCCCTGATTTGCATCAAGCCTTATTTTTATTTTGCTTCCAACTGCCTCTCTTATTTTCATTATTCTTTCCATATCAGTCTTAATATCTGTACCAACTTTTAGCTTTAAATATTTATATCCTTGATTTACAGCATTAACTGCATCTAAAGCCATTTCATCAGCAGAATTAACACTTATTGTAATATCCGTTTCAATAGAATTCCTATAACCTCCAAAAAGCTTATACAAAGGTATTTTATACAACTTACCAAAGAGATCATAAACAGCCATATCTAAAGATGCTTTAGCACTAGTATTTTTAACTATTAAAGAATTAATTTTCTGCATTATTATTTCTAAATTATCTATAGGCAATCCAATAATTTGGGGAGCTATAATGTGCTGAACCGCACCCTTAATAGAACTTTCAATGTCACCTGTAATTACTGCTGTAGGAGGTGCACTTCCAAAACCTGTTTCTCCAGTATCTGCAATTATCTTGATAACCAATTCCTCTGCTATATTAACTGTTCTAAGTGCAGTTTTAAATGGCTTCTTCAGTGGAATAAATATTTTTCCAACCTTAATCTCTTTAATTTTCACTGATACCACAACCTATTTTATTATTTACATTTATAATACCATGTTAATATGTTTTTTGCCAATAAAATAAAAAATTTAATCGTTTTTTTATAATGCAAACGTTTATTCGCGTAATTTTTATTTTGGTAAAATTTTATATTTGTTTTTTCAAAACTCCTAATTTTAACAACTTCAAATCTTTCATTTATACTTTAATTGAAAATCATCAATTGTCAATTAAAGAAAAGGAGTGTTATTATGAATTTAGACCAATTAGTTAAAGATGCAAAAAATGGAGACAAAAAAGCAGCTTATGAAATACTTGAAAGCCTTAAACCTTTTATAATAAAAACAAGTAAAACTATTTTT
Organism: Bacillota bacterium; assembly: GCA_030705885.1. Taxonomy (GTDB): domain Bacteria; phylum Bacillota; class Clostridia; order Clostridiales; family Clostridiaceae; genus JAUZPN01. The sequence goes on from JAUZPN010000099.1 coordinate 1,107, forward strand.
ATCAAAGGATATGAAATGGAAGATTTAATTCAAATAGGCTATATTACACTTATGAAAGCAATAACAAACTTTAAATGTGAAAACAATAATAAATTTCTTACATATGCAATCTCTGCTATTAAAAACAACTACTATTATGAAATTAGAAAAAGGTGCAGACAAAATGCAGAAATAAGCCTAAATATAAAAAATGAAGATGATTTAGAGATTATAGATTTATTACGTTCAAATGAAAATATAGAGGACAATCTTATTTGTAAAGAAATGAATAAAGAATTAGAACTAGCTTTAAACAAGCTTACTGATGAAGAAAGAAACTTGATTATTTATATTTATTTCAGTGGCAATAAAATGAAAAAATATGCTGAAGATCACAACATAAATTATGTAGCTTTAGCAAAAAAGAAAAGCAGGATTCTAAAAAAGCTAAAGAAGCTCATAAAACCCTGCTCATGATTTCATTCTATTTTAATTTTCCAATTCTACTAAATGGAAATATTGTAATTCTAGCTACACCCATAATATCTTTTTTATCAATAAAATGATTTTGCCAATAACGACTGTCATCTGAATTTGCTCTATTATCTCCTAAGAAGAAAAATTGTCCCTGTGGAACTTGATAAGATATATCTTCTTCAGAAGTTGAATCCATAGGAATTCCTCCTGGATGAACCACATAAGATTGATCTATCTTTTTATCATTAACATAAACATCACCATTATGTTTTATTGTTACAGTGTCTCCTGGCAGTCCAATTAATCTTTTAATCAGTGTATTATTTAATTCTTTTGAAGTGAAAACAACAACTTGACCCCTTTTTAAATGATTGGTGTTATAAACTTTAGTAACTAAAAGTCTATCATTAATTTCTATTGTTGGAATCATAGAACCAGTAGGAACTTGAATATTAAAAAAAAGAAACTTTCGAATCAGTATAGTTAATAGAACAGCGATTAATACAGGTATAACCCAATCTTTTATAAAATTCACTAATTTATTATTTGTCATATGCTTCATCTCCAAAATACAATTGTAAATAATTGCCTCAATGTTTCTATTATAATTAATATTGCAGTTAAATGCAAGCATTTTTTAGTTGTTCTATTAAAAAGATTAATGAATTTTATCTACTTTAACAACACTTTTAAATCTTGAATTAAAACTCTTATCTTATCTGTAGCCTTGTCTATAATTAACATATCATTATTTTCATTTTCACAAGCTGCTGATATTTCCTCAGTTACTGTTGATTGCTGTTCTGAAATACTAACTACATTTTCAAGTTGATTTTGTATTAATTTAAATGAATGATCTATCTTATCAATCATTTTTGCTTCCTTATTAAGAGATTGAGTAGTTTCATCAAAATTATCCTTAAACGTATTGAAATGTTTGAAGAATTCTTTTAAAATCATATTCCCGCTTTCTACTGCATTACTTCCTTTATCTACTGTATCAACTGCAATAGTAGTTTGTTCTTCTATTCCATTTATTATATTACTTATATTGTTCACTATATTGTTACTATTATCTGCTAGTTTTCTAATTTCATCAGCAACTACTGCAAAACCTTTTCCCTGCTCCCCTGCCCTAGCAGCTTCAATTGAAGCATTTAAAGCTAAAAGATTTGTTTGCTGTGAAATTTCAGTTATTCCCTGAAGCAATGTGATAATCTTACCTATACTTTCATTTAGATCATTAACAGTTTTCATTGATGTATTTACTGCTTTGCTTATAGTTTCCATTTGGTTATTCATATGATCAAGTTCATTCATACTTATTATAACTTCATTATTCATATTATTTGAATTATGATATATATTTTCTGATATTTTTTTTGTTGCTTCTACATCTTCTCCAGCTTCAGCCACTTTATTATTTATATTATTTATACTTTCAGTCTGATGTTGAATTCCAACTGTAATTTCATGTATAGCTGTATTTACATTTGATATAGAACTAAAGCTTGATTTAATATTTTTATGAAACACATCAACACTGTCATTTAATGTTACAGTACTGTTTTCAACTTTTTTCATTGTTTCATTAACAATTGAAAGAAGATTTGCTGCTTCATTTCTACTTTTTTCTGCATCATGAATAATTTCAGTTCCCCACTTTGTTAAAAAATATAACATAACTATAATAGTGTTTATTAAAATTAACATTTCTACTAGGTCTCCAACTCTATTTAAACTACCTAGCAGCTGAGATTTATTAACCAAATACGCACCTATATATAAAACATTTATAATAATATCATATATAATAAGTAATTTTGTATCAAAATACAATGCTATCATAATAATATCAACAAATATCATGTAATGTATATCAAGCGAAAATCCATTAAGTAAAACAAGCACTGCTAATAATACTATATATGGAAAGAGGCTTAATAATATAGCCTTTATTCTATACTTAATTGGTAAAAAATATGTAACCACCATTGCAACAATAATTATAATACCCTTCGGGGCATTGCCTAATGCAACATTAAAATTGTTAACTGTAAATCCTTGTCCAATAATAATGACAACCAATATACATACAATAATTAAATTTACTAAGTTAGCTCTTTTATAATAATTCTTCATTCGTTAAATCTCCTCTTAATAATAATTATATTATAACTTTAATCAAAATTATAATATAATTATATTTTAAAACATATAAGTTAATTTTTCAATATGATATTATTATTTATATTATGAATGCAAATAGAAATTTAATTCTATACTATCCTAAATCACAAAGTTCCACTAAATTTCTAAAAGAAGCTTCTCCGCTATCATTTAAAAATTAGGTGGAACTAAATGTTACTAAGAAAAATATAATATATATTTTTAAAAATTTCAGTAATCTAAAATTTTATTAACAGCAAGATCTTCTTCTCTGGCAGCAACATCTTTCTCTGTGACATTTTCTTTTTTCACATCTTGATTTTCTACAGCAGCCACCTAAGAAAAAGCTAATATCAAAACCTAATATTGGGCAACATCTTCTACTCTTCTTACACATTTTTTATCACCTCTTTTGTATGATATATTATTCTTGCTTTTACTAACTTGTTACAAACTTTTATAAAAATATATATTTATAATTACCTAACAGTAATCACCAATTTCTTTTTCCTCTCTATCAACAAATCTTTCATTAAAAAATCTATCACTTAATATAATAGAATAAATATCCTCAATAAGCCTTAATCCTCCATTGTATCCAACATAAGTTTTATTTAAAATTAAATTGTTTGTATTTGGAATACTTAAATAAGCTAATGGTGCTTTAATATCAAATGATAAGTCATCCTCCCACTCACTTCCCAAAATCAAAGTTTTTCTTGGAGTGTTTTCATCATTTCTAATTTTCTTTTCTATTTTTCCTCCATCAATTTCAAAAGTTACTTTATCTTTATATTCTTCATCTATCTTTTCAAATTCATATTTTATTTTATTTGTGTATTTTTCTGGAACATTGTCTGTAATAAAAGCCTGCTTTGGAACATATCCTAATTCGTTAATTAAAAAATTACTTGCACCTAAAGCATAGGTTGAATCTGCTATTGTATATAATTCATAAGGCAGTCCATTTTTTACCTCAGTAAAGAAATCTGCTGCTCCCACAAAATATTTATAAAATCTTTTTTCTTCCTTTGAAATTACACTTTCAATTTTTTCTTTATCAACATTTGCAAATTCTCCAACTTTTCTCAAAAATTTGCTAGTTGCTTCTGCTCCAACTGGTATTACAGGATAATGTAAGTATGGAGTATTATATTTATTTTTAAGTAATTCTGCAGTTTCTAATCCTAGCCATGGAGATAAAATCAAATTAAATTCTGCATTAGGAATATCTTTCCATTCAGTTATTCCAGCACTTTCATATCCAAATAAAATATTTACTTCTAATCCTATAGAATTTAAAAGATGTTTTATTTCTTGTAAATCACCTCTCCAATACTGATTTTGAAATGGAACTACTGAAAAAACATTAACCAATCCCTTTTTTACTTTAGGTTGAGCATCTCCAATAAATTGCTTTATTATTGCTTGAATTACCATTTCATGTCCAAAATAGTTAGTTCCTTTAAAACCACCTGTTTCAGCATTTATTATAGGATATCCTTTTTTTCTATATTTAAGAGTTACAGCCTGCACATCATCACCAACAATTTCTGATGTGCATCCAGTTAAAACTACAAACAAATCTCCTTTCATTACCTTTAAACTGCCATCTATTGTTTCACTTAACCTTTTTTCTCCTCCAAATACAACTTCTTTTTCAGCAGAATTAGTACATGGTATATGACTGCCGCCAGCATATCCTTCTCCCTGATGACCTGATGATGTTACTAAAGCACCATGAATTTTTTGAGTACAGCCTGGACCACTATGAAGAATAGGAATTGCTCCTGGAATTGCTAACACTGTTTGTTGTGCACCTAATGCACATGAATATCTTGGTTGTTCAATTACACTGCTCATTGTTTTTCTCCTCTTTCAAATGTAAATGGATCCTGTTTTAACCACCAATCTGTATATGGCAGCTCAGAATGTTTTGCAATATTTTCAACAAGTTTCTTTGTCCTTATAGTTTCATAAATTTTATTTCCTAATTCAACTACACCATCATATCCAATTCCTAAATTTGCATCTGCAACCTGAAAAGAAGGTATACCTAATTTAGTTCCAATTGTTGAGATTTGACCATGCCTTACAACCAGCACATCTGGTTTTAATTCCATTAAAATATTGATAAATTCATATGGCTGCTTATTACAAATACTATAATTCTCAACGTCTCCAGTGATTTTAACCATATTCCCTATACTATTTACTTCACCATAATCATTATCATATATTTGATCATGATGAAATGCAGTTCCTCCTATAACATCTAATCCAAACGACCTGCAAGAACTTACAATACTGTGTACAAAAGAATCTCCAGCTAAAATATATGCTTTTTTACCTGCTAACTTACTTTTAAGATAATCTATTTTAGGCTTTATTCTTTCATGCTCTTCTTTAATTACTTTTTCAACTAATTCTTCTCTATTAGTAATTCTTCCTAACTCTCTTAACCATTCATCTGTCCATTCTATTCCATAAGGTACAGGAGCTTTTACTTCTGGAACTCCAAATTCCTTTTCTAAGGCTGCTGAAATATAAGTTCCAAGAGTTTCGCAAATATGAGTTGAAGCAACTGCTTCTGACATTTCCTCCAAATCTTTTATGTTGGAAAATGGAAATAAATATTTAGGCTTTAATCCTATTTTACCTAATATATCTGTAAAAGCATGACTTCCCCAGAAATTAAATACATTAATCACATCGTTTGATTTCTTTTTTGCAGGTTTAACAAGTTTACGCAAAATGCCATGAGCTGTTGCATCAAATCCGGAACTCCATATTTTTGATTTAAAGCCCTCACAATATACTGGTACAATAGCAATTCCAAGTTCTTTTTCTAATTCGTCAGCAATACTTTCAATATTTTCTCCTATAATTCCAGATGCACAAGATGCATTTATAAATATTGCTTTTGAATTAAATCTTTCCTTTGCTTCTCTTATAGCTTGTTTTAACTTATCCGCACCACCATAAATTGTATCCTTCTCTTCTAGATTTGTACTAATTGCTTTCAAATTATCTGCTTTCAATTTTCTATGAACAGCGCCTTGATGACGAAGACTATTAAACCAGCTAAAATCACCTGCACATCCTATTGGAGCATGATTTACTACTGCTGTATCAAGTATTATTGAATCTAATACAAAAGCACAGCCTGATGCACAGCTTCCACATTGACTGAAAGTCCTATCTCTCATTTTTATTTTACATCCAAGTGATTTTTCATAAAGTTCACTTGCTTTTCCATGAAAAGATAAAATTGAACCCAATCTTTTTTCTCTAGGTTCTACCTCTGGCAAATTTAAATTAACACCCATTTATTTTTCACCTCTAAGTTTTATTTATATACTATCCTCGGTCACAAAGTTCCGCTAAATTTCTAAAAGAAGCTTCTCCCCGCTATCATTTATAAATTAAGTGGAACTAACTGTGACGAGGAAAGTATAGATATTAAAAAAAGACTATGAACTCTTTAAGAATTCACAGCCTCTAGTTTTCTAGTCAGCATAAATAGCTTTATAAAATTTATTATATCTATATGATTACTAATAATTATTTTATTACATTGTATTATTGTTGTCAATATAATAAAACCGGCTAAAAATATCAGCAGTATCCCTTTATTAATATATTTTATAAACAATTTAACAATATTAAAAAAAAAGCATTCATAGACCGCTATGCATCTTCTATGAATACTCTTTTTTAAATCATTTAAAATTTCTGAGCTACCTCATCTCTAAGTCTTTGAATATCCTTAAGTCTTAATTGTGTTTCATGTAAAATATCATCCACATGATCACCATTAATTATCATTTCTTTAGCTCTTGAAAGTGCTTTTTGTTTATTAAACTCCATTTGTATCAACTCCCTTCTAAAGTAAGTTTTTGCATTCAGAAGGAATTTTATACTTATTTACTTTATTTCTATAATGTTCTGCAAGTTCACTATATTCCTCAAGTACCTTCAGACCATCCTCAGTAAGTTCATAAACACCTTTACTAACTCTATTAAACCATCCATAAAAATTCTTGCTTAAAATCGATTGGGTTTTTTCGCTAGTGCCAAGTTCTATTAATTTTTTAGGTGAAAGACTACCATAGAATTCAAGACAACATGCTATATATATTGAAGCTTCTTTATACGCAGTCATTATCTTCTTTCTTGTACTTCCACCTTCATTGTAATCTTTATATCTGCCATTAATTTCTTTAATAATGCTGTTTCTCATATTTTTATTTTTTTTGTAAGCGTATGACTCTGGATGAAAAACCACTTCTACTGCATTGATATTATTTTTGAAATTTATAACAATCAAACCTAGTTCTAATCTTTTAACAAGATAACACATATCCTTCCACTGCTTAGAGAAACCTGCTCTTTTAGGTTTAGGTATTGCAATATAAACCAGGTCAGCTGCCTTCTGTCTTTGAACTGCTTGAATAAGTAATGTAGCATTAAAGCTTGTTTTCATTTCTATTATTATAAGTTCTTCACCCTTCACTGCTGTAACATCACAATCTTTTACTTCACTGCATACTTTATAACTTTGCTCAGATAAATACTCATAAATTGGTTTATATAAATCTGTCTCAAGAATTTTTTTGACGCTCATTTTGCTTCCTCATATTTCGGAATCTTATACTTTCAGGGATCTCATCAGACCATGGCATATATTTTTGTAATGTATCATTATCTTTAATTTCTAAATTTGAAAGCTTATCCATTAAGTATGATAAGTATTTTTCTATAATTAACCCATTTGCTGTTGCCGTTTCTATTATGCTATAAATAATTGTACTATATTTAGCTCCTTTAGGTGCGTTACACATCAGCCATTTTTTTTGTAAAATAAAAGTCTTTAAAGTTCTATCTACTCTATTATTATCTATTTCTAAGGAGCCATCTGATAAAAAGATTTTAAAACCCGGCATAAATTTTTTACTATATTCTAAAGCTTCGGTGAATGGACTTTTAGGCTGTACACATTTTAATTCTGTATCCACATAGTTTTCAAAATCTTCTATAATTGGTGCTGATTTCTCAAGTCTTATTTTGAATCGTTTTTCAAAATAATCATCATTATATCTATATTTTTCTTTAAGTTCTTTTTCTATTTCATAAAGCTGCTGACAAAAATTATATCCTATTGCTGCTTTAGAATTTTTTAATTCTTCATCTTTTAACTTTGATAAAATATCATAGTATTTTCTAGATATATGACTCAAACAATAAATTCGCTTAACATTTTCTACTTGATTATATCCTTGATAACCATCTGTCTGAAGCACTCCAGAAAAACCTTTTAAAAATTCTTTAGGACAAGTGCTTGATCTTGTTTTTTGATAATCATACAGAATAACTGGATTCTTTTTTATACCTGTTCTATACAGCCACATATATTTTTTAGTTTTTGTATCTTGACCTTTTGAATCAACAATTACTATTGATTTATCATCAGCTTGAATATAATGGCTTTCAAGCAGCTTTTCCTTCATTATATTATATACAGCTTCAAGCTCCTTACCTGTATCAATTATCCACTTAGATAAAGTCTGCCTGGAGATATTTGCACCAAGCATATCAAAATATGTTTCTTGTCCATAAAGTGGAAGTTTATATTCATATTTAAGACTTATAACATGACTTACCAGTTCATTTGATGCAACACTTTTGTGTAAAAGACTGTTAGGTACTTTAGTAGTAATTATATTGGATTTTTCTCCAGCTTCTTTACAAGCTTTGCAAACATAGCTGTATGTTTTATGTTCCTCTATATACAGCTTTGCTGGTTTATATTTCAAAACATCTTTCGTGTTAGCCTCTAGCGCATCTAACTTTCCATTACATTTATCACAATTAGTTTTGTTTTCATCCAGCTTATGCTCAATAGTTATTCTTTTTAAGTTACTTAAATTAGCTTTTTTCCCCAAATAAGAAAATAGCTTTTTTTTCTTTGAAGTTATTTCTTCCATTGTTGGTTCTGCTAATTTATTATCATAATATTTTTCAGCTTCATCAAAAATAATTATTTGATTACCATTTAAGTGTTCATTGGATTTATGAAAGACTTTCTTATTTTTATTCAGAGCCTGATCCTTCAATGATGCTAGTTCATTTTTAAGATCAATAATTCTTTTATTACTTGATTCTATGTCTCTTTCCATGTTAGAAATTGATTCTCTTGTCTTTTGATCTAATTTTTCCTTATTAAATCGATACATATCAATTACTCCTACTAAATGTTATAATATATGTTATAATATATATTATAGCATATAATCCTTTATCCTGATAAAGTATTTTTAATAAATCTTATTTTTTATTTTTGTTTTTTTAGAAAAGTATACTATACTTTCCTCAATCACATTTAGTTCCACTTAATTTATAAATGATAGCGGAGAGAAGCTTCTTTTAGAAATCTATTGGAACTTTGTGACCGAGGATAGTATATCCTTGATCATAAAGATTAAAGAAAGGGCGATCAATAATGAAATACAAAGATTTTGAAGGCAATATAGAGGATTTAATCAACATTAAACTTAATGAAATTGAAAAGAAACATAATGTTAAAATACTTCATGCAGTTGAATCCGGAAGCAGAGCATGGGGATTCGCATCTCCAGATAGTGATTATGATGTAAGATTTATATATGTTCATCCTCAAGAATTTTATTTAAAGCTTGAAGATACAAAGGATATAATTGATTGGGAATTAGATGAAACTCTTGATATTAACGGCTGGGATTTAAACAAAACTTTGCGTTTATTTCATAAATCTAATACTACACTATTTGAATGGGCAAATTCGCCAGTTGTTTATCATACAACTAAAAATTGGGCAGATATCTACTCAGTATCACAAAAATATTTCTCTGTAAAATCATCAATGTACCATTATTATGGAACCGCTAAAAGTAATTTTTATGAGTTTTTGCAGGATGAATATGTAAAGTACAAAAAATACTTTTATGTTATTAGACCTTTATTAGCATGTAAATGGATTGAAGAAAAAGCTTGTCCACCACCAGTATTGTTTGATACTTTAGTACAAACAATGGTTGATGATAAAATGAAAGTATTGATATATAAATTACTTGAAATAAAAAAGAATAAAAACGAAGCAGATAAAGGAAAACGCATTATTGAAATAAATCAATATATTGAGGATAGAATTGCCTATTATAAAGATTTCATTTCCGAATATAAAGATGATAGAAATGCTGATTGGCATGAATTAAATCAAGTATTTATGAAAAACATCTGACAAATATAACATAAAGAAAAGTAAATTATAAAAGTTATTATATTTCATAATAAAAGCTTGTACATTTTAATAATCAAATTGTAAATTAAATAATTATTCACTATTTGTCAATTAGGAATATTTAATAAAATATTTAATAAATTTATGAATATTTATGTATTTTTTAGGGAATATTTTTTATGTAATACCAATGTTTTTAAAGGAGATGTTTTTTTATGGGTAAAAATAAGTCTGAAGATTCAAAGACTCAAAGTGCAATTGAC